>CAZIIX010000004.1:23701-34337 GCA_964539345.1 uncultured Actinomycetes bacterium
GCCGACCTCCTCGACGTGCAGGGCCACGCCGTCCTCGGTGGCCACCGAGTAGTGCCGATCGGCCGCGATCGCGTCGAACCCGTCGGACGGTCCCCAGCCCGGCACCTGGTCGAGTTCGCGGTAGCGCTGCACCGCGATGCGCTGTGCCGTCGCGCCGCCGAGAACGGCGGCACCGACCACCCCGCCGACGATGGACGCGGCGTTGAGCGCCTTGGTCACCGCGCTCATGGCCGGTCCCCCGCCGGGCGGCTACCCGCCGACATAGCGTCGGGGGACGCGGGGGCCTATGCGGGTGACGATCTCGTAGTCGATCGTGCCGCAGTAGTCCGCCCAGTCGGTGGCGGTCGGTTCGCCGTGCTCGCCGGGCCCGAACAGCAGCACATCGTCCCCGGCGTGGACGGCACCGTCGCCGCAGTCGAGCACCACCTGGTCCATGGCCACCCTGCCGGCGATCGGGTACTGGCGTCCGCCGATCGCCATTCGGCCCACATTGCCTGCGGCGCGCGGCAATCCGTCACCGTACCCGACGGGGACCAGCGCCAGCGTGCTGTCGCGGACGGTGCGGTAGGTCAGGCCGTATCCGACGCCCTGCCCGGCGGGCACGCGCTTGGTCAGCGCCACCGTCGCGCGCAGCGTCATCGCGGGGACGAACCCGTCGTGCCCGGCCACCGGAGGCAGCCCGTAGAGCCCGATGCCGCAGCGCACGAGATCCAGCCGCGCCGCGCGGAGGTCGAGAGTGGCGGCGGTGTTGGCGATATGGCGCCAGCGGGGGCGGAGCCCGGCGGCGGCGGCCATGTCGACCGCGCGGTGGAACCGGGTGATCTGGGCGTCCACCGACGGGTCGCCGGGCACGTCCGCGGACGCCAGGTGGCTCATCACACCGTCGACCCGGACGGCGCCGTCGCGTTCGGCGTCGGCGCAGACCCGCGCCAATGCGGCGAACTCGTCCATGGTGGCACCGTTCCGCGCGAGACCGGTGTCGACCTTGAGGTGGATCGGGACGGGCCGCACCGGTGCCAGCGGCGACGCCGCCGTGACCGCCGCCAGATGTTCCGGGCTCGACACGCCGAGGTGGATGCCGGCGGCGACCGCGGGGCGGATGTCGGTCGTCGGCGCCCACAGCCAGGCCGCGAGCGGTGCATCGATGCCCGCCCGGCGCAGCGCGACCGCTTCGTCCGGGGTGGCCACGCCCAGCATGTCGGCGCCGCCGGCGAGCGCGGCGCGCGCCGAGCGGGCCGCCCCGTGCCCGTAACCGTCGGCCTTGACGACGGCCATCAGGGCGGCGCCGTCGGCGTAGCGGCGCAGCAGCGCGGCGTTCGCGGTGATCGCGGCGAGGTCGATGACGGCCTCGACCTGTGCGGGGCCGGCGGTCGGCCGTCCTGGGTCGTGTCCGGGTGGGCTGCCGGTCGGGCGGCCGACGGCGGTGGGGCTCGACGGTGCGTGCCCCCGGTCACCGGGATGGAGTGTCACGGTTCGATGGAACCACACGAGCGCGGTGCCGGGTGGGTCGCCGCACCCTGCCGCGGGTCGGCCAGCAAGTCCAGCAGCGCCGAGGCGCCGGCGCGGCCCGCGGCCCGCGCGCGTTCCCCGGCCCTGCCGTGCAGGTGCGCCGCCACCGCGACCGCCTGCAGCGGGTCCGCACCGGAGGCGAGCGCCGATCCGATCATGCCGGCGAGGACGTCGCCGGAGCCGGCGGTCGCCAGCCATGCCGAGCCGGAGGTGTTGATGAAGGCGGCGCCGGCGGGATCGGCGATGACGGTGCGGTGCCCCTTGAGCAGCACGATCGTCCCGGTCCGGCGCGCGGCGTCCCGGACGGCGGCGAGGCGGTCCGCCTGGTCGGTCCCGGGGAACAGCCGGGCGAACTCGCCGGCGTGCGGGGTCAGCACGGTCACGGTGCCGCGCCGTCGGCGGTCGTGCAGCAGCGACGGGGTGCCGGCGAGCAGGGTCAGCCCGTCGGCATCGACGATGACCGGCACGTCCTGGGCGAGGACGCGGCGCAGCGGGTCCAGCGCCGCCCCGTCGGTGCCCATGCCGGGACCGACGGTCCAGGCCTGCACCCGGCCGGCGTCGTCGATGGTGCCGGTGCCGACCACCTCCGGGAATCGGGCCACGACGTCGCGGTGGGCCGCTCCGGCGAACCGCACCAGTCCGGGGCGCAGCCGGACGGCGCCGCCGGCGCTGAGCAGCGCCGCCCCGGGGTAGTCGTCGGAGCCCGCGACGATGCCGACGACGCCGCGGCTGTACTTGTTGTCCCGGGTGCCGGGGGCGGGCAGCAGACGGCGCGCGTCCGCGTCCGTCATCACCTGCGCGTCGTGGCCGATGGTCGGGGCGCACTCGGCCGGGTCCATGCCGATGGTGGCGACGCGCAGCAGCCCGGTGTGGCCGTCGGCCAGCAACAAACCGGTCTTGATGCCGCCGATCGTCACCGTCTCGTCGGCGCGGAACGCCGGTCCGTCGACGGCGCCGCTGTCCGCGTCGACACCGCTGGGCAGGTCGACGGCGAGGCGCCAGCCGGGGCAGTCGGAGGCGCGCGCCACGAGCATGTCCAGCGGTGCGCGGAGTCCGGGCCGCGAGCCCAGGCCCACCAGGCCGTCGATGATCAGATCCGCCCCCGCCAGGCTGCGGTCGAGTCGCCGGTCGTCCCAGGCGATGACGGTGCCGCCCGCGCGGCGCAGCGCCGCCAGCCCGGAGCGGTGCACGCGCGGCGGCACCGCCAGCACCGCCGTCACGCCGATCCCCCGGCGGCGCAGCAGCGTTCCTGCATACAGCGCGTCGCCGCCGTTGTTGCCGGCTCCGGTCAGCAGCACGGCGCGGCGGCCGGCCCGCGGTGTGGGCAGGGCGTCGAGCGCCGCCTGGCCGACCGCCCACGCCGCGCGGCGCATCAACGCGCCGTCGCCGGTGTCGGCCAGCGCGATGGCCTCGACGTCGCGCATCTGCGCGGCGGTGTAGCTGCGGATCATGGCAGGGCCACCACGACCGCGAGCGCGAGACCTCCGTCATGGGTCAGCGAGATCCGCCAGTCGCGCACCCCGGCGCTGCGGGCCGCCGCGGCGACGGTGCCGGTCATCCGCAGGGAGGGTCGACCACCGGCCTCGACCGTCACGACGCAGTGGTGCCAGTCCATGCCCACCGGCACGCCCAGCGCCTTGGCGACGGATTCCTTGACGGCGAAGCGTGCCGCCAGCGAGGCACCGGTGCGCGGATGGCCGCTGGCGGTGACGCGCTCGTCCGGCGTGAACAGCCGGTCCGCCAGCCGGGGGGTGCGCCGCAGCGCCGCGGCGAAGCGCGCGACGGAGACCAGGTCGACTCCGACCCCCACCACGCCGGGGACCGTGCCGAGTCCTGCCGACAGATCCATCGTCACCTACCCGGTCGCGGCCTACTCCACTGTTACCGACTTTGCCAGGTTACGGGGTTTGTCGATGTCATAGCCACGGCCGCGGGCGATCTCGGCGGCCAGGATCTGCAGCGGCACGGTCGCCACCAGCGGCTGCAGGATCGGCGCGATGGTCGGCACCCGGATGAGGGTGTCCGCGTAGGGGGCCACGGTCTCGTCGGTGTCCTCGGCGATGACCACGGTGCGCGCGCCGCGGGCCTGGACCTCCCGGATATTGGACACCATCTTGCGGTGCAGGTGCGGGGACAGGCGCGCGGACGGCGTCACGATGACCATGGGCAGGCCCGGCTCGACCAGGGCGATGGGACCGTGTTTGAGTTCTCCGGCGGCGAATCCCTCGGCGTGCATGTAGGCGAGTTCCTTGAGCTTCAGCGCTCCTTCGAGCGCCACCGGGTAGCCGACGTGCCGGCCCAGGAACAGCACCGCCTTCGCGTCGCGCAGCTCGGCGCCGAGTTCGCGCACCGGCGCCATCATCTCCAATGTCTGGGTGACGGCCTCGGCGGCATGTTCGAGCCTGCCGAAGTGCTCGGCGACCTCGCCCGGGTAGAGCGTGCCGCGCGCCTGGGCCAGGGCGAGGCCGACCAGGTAGTTGGCCGCGACCTGCGTCAGGAACGACTTCGTCGACGCCACACCGATTTCCGGCCCGGCGTGCGTGTACAGCACGGCGTCGGACTCCCGCGGGATCTGCGAGCCGTTGGTGTTGCAGACGGCCAGCACGGTGGCCTGCTGGCGGCGGGCGTGCCGGAGCGCCTCCAACGTGTCCATGGTCTCGCCGGACTGCGATACCGCGATCACCAGCGTGGAGCGGTCGAGAACCGGGTCGCGGTAACGGAATTCGCTGGCCAGCTCGACCTCGACGGGCAGCCTGGCCCAATGCTCGATGGCGTACTTGGCCACCAGGCCGGAATGGTAGGCAGACCCGCAGGCGACGACGAAGACCTTCTCCGTGGTGCGCAGATCATCGTTCGACAGCCGCTGCTCGTCCAGCAGCACGTGGTCGCCGTCGAAGTGCCCGCGCAGC
The DNA here is from genome assembly GCA_964539345.1 of uncultured Actinomycetes bacterium. Classification (GTDB taxonomy): domain Bacteria; phylum Actinomycetota; class Actinomycetes; order Mycobacteriales; family Nakamurellaceae; genus Nakamurella. Next base: position 28,120 of record CAZIIX010000004.1, read on the forward strand.
GTGTTGGTCAGGGCGGTGGGCTGTTCGGCGATCTCCTTGTCCATGAACGTGTCGAAGCCGCCGCGTTCGGCCTCGGCCAGGTCCCAGTCGATGTGGAACTGCTTGCCGACGGCCGGCCGGCCGTCGAAGGTCGTCTCGACGTAGCCGTCGGCGTGCACGGTCACCACGTGCCGGTCCCCCGGCTCGACGGCGGCGCGGGTATGACGCAGGAACGCCGACACGTCGCTGGCGATGAACATCTGCCCGTCCCCGATGCCGAGCACCAGCGGCGAGCTCTGCCGCGCCGCGACCGCGACACCGGGATGGTCCGCGGAGACCGCGACCAGGGTGAAGGTGCCCTCCAGCCGTTGGCAGACGGTGCCCATCGCGGCGGTGAGGTCCCCCGCGGCCGGTCCGGATGCCAGCGCCATGCCGATCAGGTGCGCGACGATCTCGGTGTCGGTATCGGACACCGGGTCGATACCCGCCCGTTCGACCTCGCCGCGCAGCTCGGACGCGTTCTCGATGATGCCGTTGTGCACCAGGGCGACCGTGCCGCTCGCATCGACATGCGGATGGGCATTGCGGGCGCTGGGGCCGCCGTGCGTCGCCCAGCGGGTGTGCCCGATCCCGGTGGTGCCCGAGAACGGCGCGGACGCGTCGATCTCACCGCGCAGGTTGTCCAGGCCGCCGGCGGCCTTCGCCGTGGACAGGCCGCCGGTCGGCGCCACCACCGCGACCCCAGCCGAGTCGTAGCCGCGATATTCCAACCGGGCCAGGCCCTCCATCACCATGGGCAGCGCTTGACCGCTCCCGACGTATCCCGCGATTCCACACATGCTGCTGAGCGTAACGAGCCGATCGCGGCGCGCCCGACGCACGCCGCGACCGGTCGGCGGGCGGATCGGCGACACCGATCACAATGGGCGGGACCGATGCGCGCGACTGCGCGCTGTCATCGGCGCGGCGACAGCATTACGCACGGTCCGCCGCGTCGTCCGGCCGCACCACGGGTGCGACACCGAATCGGCGGTTCGCCAGGCTGGGGTTGATCTGCCGCACGGCCGTGATGCGCGCCGGATCGACGGTGCCGACGGCGATCCCCGGACGTTCGGCGGCGCTGGCGATGACCGTTCCCATCGGGTCCAGCACGGCGCTCTGACCGCACGAGGCGGGGCCGGTCTGGTCGGCCGCCGCGATGTAGACGGTGTTCTCGATGGCCCGTGCGGCCAGCAGGGTGGACCAGTGGTGCTCCTTGGCGGGTCCGACGATCCAGGCCGCCGGCACGGCCACGACGTCGGCACCGGCGTCGACGACCCAGCGGAAGATCTCCGGGAACCGCAGGTCGTAGCAGGTGACGGCACCGACGGTGACGTCGTTGACCGGGAACACCAGCGGCTCCTGGATCCTCCCGGGGAGGTAGCTGTCGGACTCGGCGTAGCCGAACGCGTCGTACAGGTGGATCTTGCGGTAGATGCCGAGCCGCTCCCCGTCGGGAGACACTGCGACGAGCGTGTTGAAGTCGCGTCGATCGTCGGGCGCGGTCTCCACCATTCCGACGATCACGGCGATCCCGGCGCTCTGCGCCGCCTGCGTGATGGCGGCGACGAACGGCCCGTCGAGGCTCTGGCCGTGCGGGCCGGGCCCGTCGGCCCGGCGCGGATCGAAGTACATCGACACCTCGGGCAGCACCGCCAGATCGGCCCCGGCCGAGGCGGCGCCGGCGATGAGGTGACGGCATTGGTCCGTGTTCTGGCCGACGTCCAGCCCCGCCGCGAACTGACAGACCGCGATGTTGATCGCCATTGCCCTCACCCTTCGTCGTCGTCCGGTCTCGCACCCGACCCCATTGTCCCTTGGTCGGTCGGGCGTCGCTGTCCGGCGGGATCCGCGGGGCGGCGGGATCCGCGGGGCGGCGCGGTAGTCTGCGAGCAGGCCATGATCGGCGGAACGGGCGATGATCGGCGTCGGCGGCGAGGGAGGGAGCGTTCCATGGCGCGTCAGCATGAGGTGGTGTACTCGTCGGATCGTCCGTCGCTGGAATATCTGCGTCATCCCGGGCCGCATCCGGTCGGCGTCGGCGAGCTCGACGCGATCGGGATGCGCGGTGTGGTGTTCGCCCCGACCACGGGGCCGCGCTGCCCGGCCGTGGTGTTCGGGCACGGGCTGCTGCAGCCCGTGGGACGGTACGCGGACACCCTGCGCTACCTGGCGTCGTGGGGATTCGTCGCGGCGGCGCCCGATACCGAGCGCGGGCCGGTGCCGTCGCACAGTGGGCTCGCGCTGGACCTGTCGCGCACCCTGGACCGGCTGGCCGACGCCAAGCTGCACGGCGGCCGGGTCACGGTCGACCGGAACCGGCTGGCCGTCGCGGGGCACGGGATCGGTGGCGGCGCCGCGGTGCTGGCGGCCGCCGCCGCGACCCCGCCGGTGAAGGCGGTCGTCACGGTGGCCGCGAATGCCACGACGCCGTCCGCCGTCGAGGCCGCGGCATTCGTGAAGGTCCCGGGCCTGCACCTGATCGGCGCGGACGACACGATGACCGACGCGGAGCCGCTCGGCCGGCCCGCCGGGGAGGTCATCGCGCGAGCCTGGGCCGGCCCGGTGCAGTTGCGGCGGCTGAAGGGCCGCGCGCAGCTCGGGTTGCTCGAGGGTCGGCATTGGACGTCGTACCTGCTCGGTGCGAAGGGGTCGAAGTCCGCCCAGCGAGCGGTCCGGGTGCTCATGACGACGTTCCTGATGCTGCACGTGGCCGGGCAGCGGCAGCTCGAGGAGGCGATGGCCGGCAAGGTGGCCGGCACCGAGCCCGTCGACCCGGCGTCGCTGGCGGTGGGCGCCGCGCAGGCGTCGGGCGGGGTGCCCGCGCGACGCGGGTAGGAGCGGCGCGCCCGCGGGCGATCCACACGCGGCCGGCCCGCCGGTGGCGGGCCCTCACAGAGACGGTCGGCGCACGAACGGTCGCGCACAGTAGCCTTTCGCGCGCGGGACCACCCGGACGCGCGATCACACTGGACGCCGACGGGCTCGAGGAGCACACTCAGTGACATCCATCTCCCTCGGACATCCATCCCCTCGAGTCGATCGGCGGCGTCGCATGACCAGCACAGTGACGATGGCGACCCGCCTCGCCGGTCGGTTGACCGGCACCCTCGTCGGCCCCGGCGACGCACAGTGGGACACGGCCCGGCAGGCCTGGAACCTCGCCGTCGATCAGCGCCCCGAGTTCGTCGTGCGGGCCGCGACCGTCGATGACGTCACCGCGACCGTCCGGGCTGCGGCCGAGGCCGGGCTGCGGGTGGCTCCGCAGGGAACCGGGCATCACGCCGCCGCGCTGGGTGACCTGACCGGCACGGTATTGCTGCGCACCGACGCGCTGCGCGGCATCACGGTCGACGTCGCCGGTCGCCGCGTGCGCGCCGATGCCGGCGTGATCTGGGACGACGTGACCGCAGCGGTGGCGCCGCACGGGTTGATGGGGCTGGTGGGCTCCGCGGGTGACGTCGGTGTGGCCGGTTACTCGCTGGGAGGCGGGTGCAGTTGGTTCAGCCGCGAGTACGGGCTGGCCTGCCGGTCCGTCACCGCCGTCGAGATGGTCACCGGTGACGGCCAGTTCCGCCGGGTGGACGCCACCACCGACCCGGAGCTGTTCTGGGCGGTGCGGGGCGGTGGCGGCAACGCCGGGGTGGTGACGGCCCTGGAGTTCGCGGTCTATCCCATGACGGAGGTCTACGGCGGCGCACTGCTGTTCCCCGTCGATCGCGCGCACGAGGTGCTCACCGCCTACCGGGAGTGGGTGCGCGGGGTCCCCGACGAGGTCGGATCGTGCGCGCGGCTGCTGCGGCTCCCACCGCTGCCGGAGATGCCCGCGGCGCTCCGCGGACGCACGTTGGCCGGGATCGACGGGGTGTTCGACCTCCCGGCGGACCGGGCGGAACGGCTGCTGGCCCCGTTGCGCGCGCTCGGGCCGGAGATCGACACGTTCGCAGTGCTGCCGACGACGGCGATCGGCGGCGTGCACATGGACCCGCCGCATCCCGCGCCGGGCATCGGGGACGGGATGATCGTCACCGGACTGGGCGACGAGACGATCGATGCCCTGCTCGCGGTGGCCGGCCCAGACGCGGACCTGCCGCTGCTCGCGGTGGATCTGCGGCATCTAGGGGGCGCGATCGACCGCGCCGACGACGCCGTCACGGGTGGCGCCGTGGACCGGTTGGCCGGCGAGTTCATGACGTACGCGGTCGGGATCGCCCCGACCCCGCAGGCCGGTGCCGCGATCCGTGCTGCGCTCGGCCGCGTCGCACGGGCCCTGGCGCCCTGGGCGGCGCCGTTGGACTATCTCAACTTCCGGGAGAGCCCGACGCCGGCGGCGCGGTTCTACCCACCGGACGTGCTCGGACGGCTGCTGGCGGTGCAGCGCCGGTACGATCCGGGCCGCGTGGTGCGCGCGGGACACGAGTGGGCGGCCGATCCCGCGGCATAGGCGACGGGCTGCGCCGCCCGGCAGCGCCGTTCGCCTGCCGCCGGCCGAGGGGCTCCGGCCGGCGGGCTGTGGGCGGTGGTGTCGGCCGGGGTCAGACCGCGCCCGGGCCGACCTGCGCGGCGACCCGTTCGGCGATGGCCTGGGCGGTCTCGACGTCGGACGCCTCGACCATGACCCGGATCAGCGGTTCGGTGCCGGACGGGCGCAGCAGGACGCGACCCGAGTCGCCGAGTTCCGCCTCCGCGCGCTGCACCGCGTCGGCGACCGACGGTGCGGCCATCGCCGCGTCCTTGTCGGCCACCCGCACGTTGATCAGTACCTGCGGGAAGTGCGGGATCTGCGCGGCAAGCGCGGCGAGCGGCTGCCCGGAGGAGGCGACGATGGACATCAGGTGCAGCGCGGTGAGCAGTCCGTCGCCGGTGGTGGCCAGCTTCGACAGGATGATGTGCCCGGACTGCTCGCCCCCGAGGCTGAAGCCGCCCTCGAGCATCTCGGCGAGCACGTAGCGATCGCCGACCGCCGCGGTGCGCACGCCGATGCCGGCCTGCGCCATGGCCCGATGGAAGCCGATGTTGGCCATCACCGTGGTGACGACGGTACCCGCGGCAAGCTCGCCGCGGTCACGCAGCGACATCGCCAGCAGCGCGAGGATGGCGTCACCGTCGACCAGTGCGCCGTCCCCGGCGACCGCCAGGCACCGGTCCGCGTCGCCGTCGTGGGCGATGCCGAGGTCCGCACCGTGTGCGAGCACGGCGCGGCGCAGCCCGTCGATATGCGTGGATCCGACGCCGTCGTTGATGTTCCAGCCGTCCGGCGACCCGGCGATGACGATGACCTCGGCGCCGGCCCGGCGGTAGACCTCGGGCGCCACCTCGGAGGCGGCTCCGTTGGCGCAGTCGACCACGACGGTGAGCCCTGCCAGCGGGTGCGGCGTGGCGACCAGCAGGTGGTCGGTGTAGCGGCTGGTGGCCTCGGGGATCGGGCGGATCCGGCCGACACCGTCGCCCGTGGGCAGGCCGCGCAGATCGGCCATGGCGGCCTCGATGGCGTCCTCGACGGTGTCCGGGAGCTTCCGACCCCCGGCACCGAAGATCTTGATGCCGTTGTCCGGCATGGCGTTGTGCGAGGCCGAGATCACCACACCGAGATCGGCGTTCAGATCGGCGGTGAGGAATGCCACGCCCGGGGTGGGCAGCACGCCCAGTTGCAGCACGTCGACACCGGCCGACGCGAGGCCGGCAGCGACGGCGGACTCGAGCATCTCGCCGGACGCGCGCGGGTCGCGGCCCAGCACCGCCATCGGCCGGCCCTGCCGGCGATAGTCGCCGGCGTTGCCGGTGGCGGCCGGCGCCGCACCCGCGGTGAGGATCCGCGCAGCCGCCGTGGACAGCCGCAGCGCCAGATCGGGCGTGAGATCGGCGTTCGCCAGCCCGCGGACGCCGTCCGTTCCAAATAGCCTGGGCATCAGCGCTTCGAGTACTGCGGCGCCTTCCGTGCCTTGTGCAGGCCGTACTTCTTGCGTTCCTTGACCCGGGCGTCGCGGGTGAGGAACCCGGCGCGCTTGAGGGTCGGACGATCGTCCGGATTGATCTCGATCAGCGCGCGGGCGATGCCCAGCTGCAGCGCGCCGGCCTGGCCGGTCACGCCGCCACCGTGCAGGCGGGCGATGACGTCGTACTGCTCCACCTTGTCCAGCGTGGTCAGCGGCTCCTTGATCAGCTGCTGGTGCACCTTGTTCGGGAAGTAGGAGTCCAGG
>CAZIIX010000005.1:0-2905 GCA_964539345.1 uncultured Actinomycetes bacterium
CGAGCATCACCAGCCGGCCGGGCAGCAGCGCCGGGATCAGCGACTCCATGCCCTCCACACCGACGCCGTCGGCGATCCGGCCGATCATGTCGGCGAGCGTGGCATCGCCGGTCTCCCCGGCGGACAGGTGCGCCGCCCGCTCGCGGACCTCGTCGGTCAGCAGGATCTCCCGGCACGGTGGCGCGAGCAGCTCGGCCACCGGTTCGATCGAACGCTGGTCGCTGACCGCGAAGGTGCGCAGCGAGCCGACGTCGTCGCCGTCGAACTCGGCCCGGATCGGCTGGTCCGCCGTCGGCGGGAACACGTCGAGGATGCCGCCGCGCACGGCGATCTCGCCGCGCTTCTCCACCAGGTCCACCCGGGTGTAGGCCAGATCGATGAGCCTGGTGACGATCTGCGTCAGGTCCGCCCGGTCTCCGGCCCGCAACCGCACCGGTTGGATCTCGCCCAGCGCCGGCGCCATCGGCTGGATCAGCGACCGCACGGTGGTGACGATGACCCGGGGAGCGCCCGCGGGATGCTCCTCCGGGTGTGCCAGGCGGCGCAGCACGGAGACGCGCTGACCGACCGTGTCGGCCCGTGGTGAGAGTCGCTCGTGCGGGAGCGTCTCCCAGGAGGGGAACAGCTCGACGTGCTCGGCACCGATCAGGTCTCCGATGGCGGCCTCGGCGGTCTCGGCCTCGCGTCCGGTCGCGGTGACCAGGCAGACCGGCACACCGGTCGCGCCGGAGTCGGCGTCGTGGTCCGAGCCGGCCGTCGCCCCACCGGTCGCCAGCGCCGCGGCCACGAACGGGCGCAGCCCCGCCGGGCCGGTGATCGTGTTGATCGGTCGGCCGGTGGCTCGCACCGCATCGGCCAGGACCGGGTCGTCCAGCGCGATCGTCAGCAGACCGGCCAGCGCGGGGGCGTCGCGGCCGTCGTCATCGCCCCGCCTGCGGTCCTGCACCCGCCCGTCGCCGGCCGACCTCGTCACAGCACGTCCCTCCCGCGTTCCGGTGGCCCCGGCACCCGCCCCCGACAGCACTCGTGCGCCCGGTCGGCGCACGCCGACAGGCCCCCGGCCGGAACGACAGGGGGTGCCGCGGGACAGCCTACGCCCCGCCCGCAGGGCCGGGTGAAGCATCGCGCGGTCCATGGGATGATGGTCACTGCGCCAGGCGCGGCGACGCGCCAGTCCGCCGTAGTGTAACGGCAGCACCTCGGATTTTGGTTCCGATAGTCCAGGTTCGAATCCTGGCGGCGGAGCGGCGCACGCACACTGGAAGAGACCCCGAGATCAGTCCCGTCACCGACCCGCCCGCCCGCGTGAGCAGCGCCGATACTGCTCCTGGTCGGGTCGCACGATCACCGGACGCGGCTGTGAACCGGGCAGACTGGTCATGACGGGCAGGGTCAATATCGTGACAGACGTCGGTACCCCACAAGATCGATCATCCACCGACGGGACCGCTGCCGCGGTCGCGGCCGTCATCGTGCTCGCCGCCGGGCAGGGCACCCGCATGCGCTCGGCGATCCCGAAGGTGCTGCACCCGCTGGCCGGCCGGCCGCTGCTCTGGCACGCCATCCGCGCCGCCGCCGCGCTCGGTCCGCGGCAGGTGGTCTCCGTCATCGGCCACGGCCGCGAGCAGGTGCAGGACTTCCTGTCCGGAGCCACCGACCTCGCCGGAGTGCCGCTGTCCACGGCACTGCAGACCGAGCAGCTCGGCACCGGGCACGCCGTGCAATGCGCGCTCGACCGGACCGGCACGCTCGCCGGGACGGTCATCGTCACCTACGGGGATGTGCCGCTGCTGCGCGCCGAGACCCTGCGACGGCTGGCCGAGGAACACGCCCGCGCCGGCAACGCCGTCACCGTCCTGACCGCCCGGGTCGACGATCCCACCGGCTACGGCCGCATCGTGCGCAGCAGCGACGGCACCGTGCGCGCCATCGTCGAGCACCGCGATGCGGATGCCGCCACCCTCGCGATCGGCGAGATCAACTCCGGTGTGTACGCCTTCGACGGGAAGCTGCTCGCCGACGCGCTGCAGCAGGTCGGCAGCTCCAACGCGCAGGGCGAGCGCTATCTGACGGATGTGGTCACGATCGCGGTCCGCGACGGCCGCCGGGTGGGCAGTGTCATGGCCGCCGACGCCGAGGAGACCGAAGGCGTCAACGACCGGGTGCAGCTCGCCCGGCTGGCACGGCGGCTCAACGACCGCCTGGTGCGCGAGGCCCAACTGGACGGCGTGACGATCCACGACCCCGCCACCACCTGGCTCCATGCCGACGTGCGGATCGGCAGCGACACGGAGCTGCTGCCCGGCACGCACCTCCAGGCGGGCACCCGCATCGGGTCCGGCTGCCACATCGGGCCCGACACGACGCTGATCCACTGCACCGTCGATGACGACGCCACCGTGCTGCGCTCGCACTGCCACGACGCGCATATCGGCGCCGGCGCGCAGGTGGGCCCCTACACCCACCTGCGGCCCGGCTCGGACATCGGTTCCGGCGCGCAGGTCGGGGCATTCGTGGAGGTCAAGAAGACGACCGTCGGCGACGGGGCGAAGGCGCACCACCTGGCCTACCTGGGGGACGCCGCGATCGGCGCCGGGGCCAACATCGGCGCGGGCGTGATCACGGCGAACTACGACGGGGTGCGGAAGTCCGTCACGCAGGTCGGCGCGCACACGTTCATCGGCAGCAACAGCACCCTCGTCGCCCCGGTCGAGGTGGCCGACGGGTCCTACGTCGCCGCCGGATCCACCGTCACCGATAATGTGGCCGCCGGGGACCTGGCGGTCGCCCGCGGGCGGCAACACAACTCCGCCGGGTGGGTGGCACGCCGCCGGGCCGGCACGCCGTCGGACACGGCCGCCCGCCAGGGCCGCGAGCGGACCGACGATGACGGCGGGTCCGACGA
>CAZIIX010000005.1:3005-7105 GCA_964539345.1 uncultured Actinomycetes bacterium
CCGACGATGACGGCGGGTCCGACGAACCCACTGCACGGAAGGACGGCTGACACCGTGTCTGCGCTGAGCGCCACCAATTCCAAGAGCCTGATGCTGTTCTCCGGGCGCGGTTTCCCGGAGCTGTCCGACGAGGTCGGCGAGCATCTCGGTATCACCGTCACACCGCAGGACGCGTACGAATTCGCCAACGGCGAGATCTTCGTGCGCTACAAGGAATCCGCGCGCGGCTCGGACGCCTTCGTCATCCAGTCCTGCGGCGAGGGCATCAACACCTGGGTGATGGAGACGCTGATCATGATCGACGCCCTCAAGCGGGCGTCCGCCAAGCGCATCACCGTGGTGCTGCCGTTCTACCCGTACGCCCGGCAGGACAAGAAGCATCGCGGCCGCGAACCGATCTCAGCGCGGCTGGTCGCCGATCTGCTGCGCACCGCCGGCGCGCATCGGCTGATGTGCGTGGACCTGCACACCGACCAGATCCAGGGCTTCTTCGACGGCCCGGTGGACCACCTGATGGCGGCGCCGCTGCTCACCGACTACGTGCTGCGGCAGTACGGCTCGGACAGGCTCACGGTCGTCTCCCCGGACTCCGGCCGGGTCCGCACCGCCGAGCGGTGGGCGGATCGGCTCGGCGGCACACCGCTGGCGTTCATCCACAAGACGCGCGATCCGCTCAAGCCGAACCAGGTCGTGGCGAACCGGGTGGTCGGCGACGTGGACGGTCGGACCTGCGTCATCGTCGACGACATGATCGACACCGGCGGCACCATCGCCAGCGCGGCGCAGGAGGTCGCCGCCGCCGGGGCGGACAAGGTGATCGTCGCGGCCACCCACGGGGTGCTCTCCGACCCGGCTGCGGAACGGCTGTCGAACTGCGGGCTGACGGAGGTCGTGCTCACGAACACGCTGCCGATCCCGGAGAACCATCGGTTCGGCAAGCTCACCGTGTTGTCCATCGCCCCCATCCTGGCGCGGGCGATCCACGAGGTCTTCGAGGACGGGTCGGTCACCAGCCTGTTCGAGCCCTGACCGGCGACCCCGGCGGAGGCGTCCGGCACGGCACGGGCAGAATCGCTGGCGTGACCCGACTCCATGACGCCGACCACATCGCCTTCGCCTCGGACAACTACGCGGGCATCCACCCGGAGGTGCTCGCGGCGATCGCCGAGGCGAACGGCGGACACCAGGTCTCGTACGGCGGCGACGAGTACACCGCCCACCTGCAGGGCGTCATCGGCCGGCACTTCGGCGAGGACGCGCGGATCTGGCCGGTGTTCAACGGCACCGGCGCGAACGTCGTGGCGCTGCAGTCGATGCTGCCGTACTGGGGCGGCGTGGTCTGCGCGGAGACCGCCCATATCAACACGGACGAGAACGGCGCCCCGGAGCGCATCGCCGGTATCAAGCTGCTGCCGGTGCCCACCGAGGACGGAAAGCTCACCCCGGAGCTGATCGACCGGCAGGCCTGGGGCTTCGGCGACGAGCATCGCGCACAGCCGCTGGTCGTGTCGATCACGCAGTCCACCGAGCTGGGCACCGCCTACACCCCGGCCGAGATCGCCGCCATCGCCGACCACGCGCACGGCCTCGGGATGCGGGTGCATATGGACGGCTCGCGGATCGCGAACGCGGCCGCCCACCTGGACGTGCCGCTGCGCTCGATCACCACCGACGTCGGCGTCGACGTGTTGTCGTTCGGCGGCACCAAGAACGGCCTGCTGGACGGCGATGCCGTCGTGGTGGTCGACCCGGCGGCCGCCGAGGGGCTCGACTTCGTGCGCAAGCTCGACGCCCAGCTGGCCAGCAAGATGCGCTTCGCCTCGGCGCAGCTGATCGCGCTGTTGGAGGGCGATCTGTGGCTGCGGTCGGCGCGGCATGCGAATGCCATGGCCACCCGGCTGGCCGCGGCGGTGCGCACGTTCGACGGCGTGCGGATCGCCCACCCGGTGCAGGCCAATGGGGTCTTCGCCCGGCTCGACCCGGCCGTCGCCGACCGCCTGCGCCGGCGGTTCCGCTTCTACAATTGGCCCGGCTCGGTGGACCTGGTGCGCTGGATGTGCGCGTTCGACACCATGCCCGAGCACGTGGACGCGTTCGCCGCCGCGCTCGCCGAGGAACTCGCCGCCGGCTGAGCCGCTCCGCCCCGCGGCACGGATCGCCCGACCGGCAACGCTCGTCCGTCCGACACAGGCGATACTGCACCTTACAGTGTATTGTCATGCTCCATGAGGCGACGCGTCGCTACCGACGAAGCGTTCGAGGACGCACTGGTCGACTATGCCCAGGGCCCCTCCCGCCGCGGGTTCCTCCGGCTGCTGGTCGGTGCGGCCGGCATGGCGCTGACCGGCGGCGCGGCGGTCGTGACCGGGCCGGCCGCGGCCGCAGCGACGGCGGGGACCGGCGCGCCATCGGTGCTGGGCCCGCTGGTCGAGGATGACGAGGACTGCTTCGTCCAGTACCCGATGATGCCCGGCCAGCCGTGCCCGGGGCGCCGGCACCACGACGGTCACACGCCCACCAGCAACGGCTGCGGGCCCGAGGGTGGCGCGCTGAGTTGGGCGATCCCGAATTCCTGGGGCCCGGCCGATTTCAAACCCGCCTGCGACAGACACGACATCTGCTACGGCACCTGCAACAACAACAAGGACCTGTGCGACCTGGAGATGCTGGCCACCGCCATCAAGGCCTGCGAAACGGCGTATGCGTCCGACGTCATGTACACGCTGCGCAAGGCCTGCGTCACGATCGCCTACGGCTACGGGGCGGCCGTCTCGCTGGGCGGCGATGATGCGTACGAGACCGCACAGTACGAGGACTGTGAGTGCGTGCACTGCAGATCCGACAACCCCGTCTACTGCGGGTATCTCGACGCCTGCTACTCCACGCAGTCATTCTGTATGGAGCAGTGCAAGAACGGCATGGGCAGCTTCGGCGGCTACCTGTGCGGGCCCGCCCCTGCGGGGAAGTGCGGCAAGTGACCGGCATCCCCGCGCTGGCCGTCCCGGTCCCGGCCGACGCCGCCGCAGCGACGACACCGGCCGGTATGACGCCGGATCGGGGGTAGCGCCATGCTCGCGGTGCGCCTGGCACTCGCCGCGGTGCTGCTGGTCAGCGGGATCGCCAAGCTCGTCGCCCCCTCCGCGACCAGGGCCGGCTCGCGCGCCCTGGGGCTCCCTGAGGTCGCGGCGCGGGCCAGCGTGGTCGCCCTCCCGGTCGTCGAACTCGGCACGGCGGTGTTGCTCGCCGTCACCCCGTGGGCGACGGCCGGCGGCGCACTCGCGACGGTCATGATGACCGCCTTCACGATCGTCATACTGGTCAATCTGGTCCGCGGCCGCCGGCCGAGTTGCGCGTGCTTCGGAGGATTGTCCGCGGGTGCTCCGATCGGCGCGTCGACCGTCGTCCGGAACGCCGCGCTGCTCGCCGCCTCCGTCGCGGTGTTCGTCGCCGGCCTGCTGCCCGGCCGGTGCACGGTCGGCTGCTACGACGCCGCCGGGGCGCGGGACGTCGCGATCGGCGGAGCGGTCGCCGGCGCGCTGGCCATCGCCGGCTGCCTCCTGCTGGTGCACACGCTGACGGCTGCGGTCGGCACACTCACCCGGCGGGTCCGCGATCTGGAGGCGGCGGGGACGCCCGCGCCGGCGCACGGCCCGGCCCCGAGGCCACGGTTCGACCCGGCGGCCCTGACCGCCGCGCTCCCCCGGACGCCGGTCACCACGCCGGACGGCGCCACGGTGTCGGCCGCCGACATCGTGCCGACCGGTCGACCGGCGCTGTTGCTGTTCCTGTCCCGGGACTGCTCCGCCTGCGCGCGGCTGACCCGGCAGCTCACCGGCTCCGCCGCACCCCCGGCGCTGCCGATCGTCGGCCTGATCGACACCTGGGACGGGGCACACCGCGGCGCCACCGGCGACCGGCTCAGCGTCTACGCGGAGGGAGGCGCGCTCGCCGAGCAGGTCGGTATCACCGCGTTCCCCACCGCGGTCCCGCTCCGGGCGGACGGCACGCCGCGCGGCGACGCCCTCACCGGCACCACCGAGATCCAACGATTCCTGACCGAGGGAGCGTTCAGCCATGTCTGAGACACCACCGCCGGGCGC
>CAZIIX010000005.1:7205-8635 GCA_964539345.1 uncultured Actinomycetes bacterium
GCGTCGTCCCGGGTGCGCAGCACCGGCATCGCAGCGGGAGTCGCCACGATCGCACTCGCCGGCGGCGTCGTCACCGCGAACCTGCTGTCCTCCCGCGGCTCGACCGGCGGCGAGAACGGCGCTGCCGGCGGCGATCCCGCCATCGGCGGTGCCGCAGCGACAGGCGCACCCACAGACCCATCAACGGACACACCGCCGGCGGCATCGGAGGCCGGGCCGACCGGCGGATCCGCGCCGCCCGCGGCGAGCGCGACCGACGACCCGAGTGCGGCGCCCGGAGCGCCACCGGCCATCGCCGGATCGTGGACCGGGACGTTCGACGGCGGCGGCACACCGGTGAACACCCGCATCACGTTCGACGCGGGCGACGACCCCACTGCCGTCACCGGCCTGTTGCACTTCGCCGACCCGGCGACCGGGGACTGGGCCCGGGCGGGCGAGCTCACCGGGACGCTCGACGGCGCCGTGCTCACCGCGACGACGAATTCCCAGGTGTCGCTGACCCTGACCATCGCCGACGACCGCGCCAGCGGCGACGGCACGCTGCTGAGCACCGACGATCCGTTCCCCGTCGCGATCAGCCTCACGCGGGACTGACGACACTCGACCGGCGGCGTTCGGCCCGGTCGAACACGGCGCGGGCGAAGAGCACCACGGCCACCACCCACCCGGCGCCCAGCACGCCCAGCGCCGCCACCTGCCACCACACCTGCGAACAGGACGCGGAGCCGACGTCGACGACGGAGATCGCGTCGATCAGCGGGCCACGCTCGCCCTCCACCGAGCTGGTGAACGTCAGCGGCACCGTCCCGCCGCTGCACACCTGCGCCGTCATGCTGAACGGCGTCCAACCCAGCGCGTCCGAGGAGTGTTCGCCGACATCGAACCTGAACGACGTCGTCACCGACCCCAACGTGACGTCCATGGTCTTCACCGGCGGGTCGCCGTTCGGATTGCCGGCCAGCATGAAGGTGAGCCGGTACGTCCTGCCCCGCTCGGCCGGCAGATCCTGGGTGATGCTGCCGGACCCGACGCCGCCGTTGCCGTTCAGGTCGAGGAACTGCTCGCCGCTCGCCGCGATCGCCGACCCGGGCCCGACCACGTCGACGCTGCCGGCGGTGATCGTCCACCCGCCGAGCCCCGGCTGGTCCTGCGCCAGGTACGTCAGGTACGAGCCGGCCTCCGCCAGGCCCGGCGCCTCGAAATCGCCGTCGATGACGAGGGTATCGGCGCCCGGCACGGGCTCCTCGGACGACGTCCCGTCCCCCGCGGCGACGCCGCTCATCCCGATCAGCGCCAGCGCGATGAGCACGCCGATGCACACCACCCGCCGGACCGACCGCAGGATCTGCCTCATCGACGCATTAAACCACCAATACACTGCAAGTGTCACTATCGAGCGTGGCGGCGGCGGTCCCGGGCGCGGGCCG
>CAZIIX010000005.1:8735-20740 GCA_964539345.1 uncultured Actinomycetes bacterium
ATACACTGCAAGTGTCACTATCGAGCGTGGCGGCGGCGGTCCCGGGCGCGGGCCGTGTCGACGGCGCGGGTCGGATCGGCACCGCGCTCCCGCGCGCGGGCCGAGCCAGCCGCGCGGTCGGATCGGCACCGCCGGCATGCGCTAGACTGGTCCGGTTGCCTCGGCGAGGGCGACCGCGGTTCCGGTGGCACCACCGGCCCGGGTCAGCCGTGATCGGCGCGGTGGGAGACGATCCTGCGCGCGCCCGCCGCGGGAACACCACAGAACGGCGTCATACCTGATCGGTCGGGTGCGGCGCAGGACAACCCACCGCACCAGGAGAACCCCAGATGCCCGAGACACGCCTCGTCGCCCAGCCCCGCACCGAATTCGGCAAGGGCGCCGCCCGCCGACTGCGCAGAGCCGGCCAGGTCCCCACCGTCCTGTACGGACACGGCGCCGAGACCCAGCACTTCTCGCTGGGCGCGCTGGAACTCGCCCGTGCCCTCAAGGGCGGCGCCAACACCGTGCTGACCATCGAGTTCGACGGCAAGGACCGGCTCGCGCTGCCGCGCGCCATCACCCGCCACCCGATCAAGGACTACTTCGAGCACGTCGACCTGCTGACCGTCCGACGCGGCGAGAAGGTCACCGTGGAGGTCCCGGTGCACGTCGTCGGCGAGGCGGCCCCGGGCACACTGGTGCTGCACGAGCTCAACACGCTGGCCATCGAGGTGGACGCGCTGGCGATCCCGGAGCGGCTGGAGGCGTCGATCGAGGGCGCCGAACCCGGCTCGCACGTCAGCGCCGCCGACATCCCGCTGCCCGAGGGCGCCACGCTGATCGACGACCCGGAGCTGCTGATCGTGGCCGTCCAGGTCGCCCCGTCCGCGGCGGCGCTCGAGGAAGAGGTCGCCGAGGAGCTCGCCAGCGAGACCGAGGCGCCCGAACCCGCCGAGGAGAGCTGAGCGGGCGAGCCTTCCCGACCCAGCCGGCATGACCACCAGCACACCCTCCGGCCTCTATCTCGTCGTCGGCCTGGGCAACCCCGGCCCGCGCTACGCCGGCAACCGCCACAACGTCGGTGCGATGATCACCGACGCGGTGGCGGCCCGGCTGGGCGCGCGCTTCCGCTCGCACAAGGCCGGTGCCGACGTCGCCGAGGGACGCGTCATCGGCGCCGCCAGTCGTCTCGCGCTGGCCAAGCCGCGGTCGTACATGAACCTGTCCGGCAAGCCCGTCGCCGCCCTGGTCCGGTTCTTCACGCTGACCGCGGACCGGGTGATCGTGGCGCATGACGAGCTGGACCTGCCGCTCGGCACCATCCGCGTCAAACAGGGCGGCGGCGAGGGCGGTCACAACGGACTGCGGTCCATCAGCGCGGCGCTCGGCAGCAAGGACTACCTGCGCGTCCGGTTCGGCATCGGGCGCCCCCCGGGGCGGATGGACCCGGCCGACTATGTGCTGCGGAACTTCTCCCCGGCCGAACGCGCCGAGGTCGGGGTCGCGATCGAGGAGGCCGCCGACGCGGTGCAGCTGCTGACCACCATCGGGCTCACCGCGACCCAGAACAAGCTGCACTGACGGGGCCGGCGCGGCTCGGCGACCGGGACCGGCGCGGCCCGCCGCCCCCGCGACCCACGTATTACCGCAGCGTCATCCGGGTATCCCTTCGTCAGCGAAGGGAGTGGCCATGGCAGACGATACGCACGGTTCGGCCGTCGCGACCGCGGGCGGCGCCCCGCAGGACGTCACCGAACAACAGGCACGGGAGGTCGCCGAGCAGGCACGGGAGACCGGCTGGCACCGCCCGAGTTTCGCCAAGGAGCTCTACCTGGGCCGATTCGACATCTCACTCATCCACCCGTGGCCGGAGGCCGACCCGGACGTCGCCGCGCGCGGCGCCGAGTTCCTCGAGCGACTCCGGCGCGTCTGCCAGGACATGGACGGCGCCCGCGTCGAGCAGGACGACCGCATTCCGGACGAGTACGTCTCCGCCCTGGCGGGAGTGGGCGCGTTCGGCATGAAGATCCCCGTCGACTACGGCGGTCTCGGCCTGTCGATGGCCGACTACGGCCGCGCACTGATGCTCATCGGCTCGATCCATCCGAGCATCGGGGCGCTGCTGTCCGCCCACCAATCGATCGGCGTGCCCGAACCGGTCAAACTCGTCGGCACCGACGCGCAGAAGCGCGAGTTCCTGCCGCGCTGCGCCGCCGGCGCCATCTCGGCGTTCCTGCTGACCGAGCCCGATGTCGGCTCGGACCCGGCGCGGCTCGGCGCCACCGCCACGCCCGTCGACGGCGGGGACGCCTACCTGCTGGACGGCGTGAAGCTCTGGACCACCAACGGCGTCGTCGCCGAACTGCTCGTCGTCATGGCGCGCGTACCCGAGTATGACGGGGCCGACGGCCCCCACCGCGGCGGGATCAGCGCGTTCGTCGTGGAGGCGGACAGCGACGGCATCACGGTCGAGCATCGCAACTCGTTCATGGGCCTGCGCGGCATCGAGAACGGCGTCACCCGTTTCCACCGGGTGCGGGTGCCCGCCCGCAACCGGCTCGGCGAGGAGGGGCAGGGGCTGAAGATCGCGCTGACCACGCTGAACACCGGACGGCTGTCCATCCCGGCGATGGCCGCCGGGGCCGGTAAGTGGTGCGCGAAGATCGCCCGTGAATGGTCGGCCGAACGGGTGCAGTGGGGTCGGCCGGTGGGCAAGCACGAGGCCGTGGCCGGCAAGATCGGCTACATCACCGCGTCGACGTTCGCGCTCGAGTCGGTGTTCGAACTGTCCGCGGCGCTGGCCGATTCGGGCAGCAAGGACATCCGTATCGAGGCTGCGCTGGCCAAGCTCTGGTCCAGCGAGATCGCCTGGCGGATCGCGGACGAGCTGGTGCAGGTGCGCGGCGGACGCGGCTACGAGACGGCCGCCTCCCTGGCCGCCCGCGGCGAGCGCTCCGTGGCCGCCGAACAGTTGCTGCGCGACCTTCGCATCAATCGGATCTTCGAGGGCTCCACCGAGATCATGCATCTGCTGATCGCCCGCGAGGCGGTCGACGCGCACCTGCAGGCGGCCGGCGACCTCGCGGTGGCCGATTCCTCACTGCCGGACAAGGCCAGGGCGGCCGTGGCGGCGAGCGGTTTCTACGCGCGGTGGCTCCCGACCCTGGTCGCCGGGAAGGGCTCGGCACCGTGGTCCTTCGCCGACTTCGGTTCGCTGGCAGAGCATCTGCGATTCGTCGAGCGCGCGTCCCGCAAGCTCGCCCGGCACACGTTCTACGGCATGGGCCGCTGGCAGGCCGGCCTGGAGAAGCGGCAGGCGTTCCTGGGGCGGATCGTGGACATCGGCGCCGAACTGTTCGCCATGGCGGCCAGTTGCGTGCGTGCCGACAGCATGCCGGAACGGGACGGCGCCGCGGAGCTGGCCGACGCCTTCTGCCACCAGTCGCGGCGCCGCGTCGAGGCGCTGTTCGACGCGCTGTGGTCGAACACGGATGCCGAGGACGGCGCGGTGGCGCGCGGGGCGCTCGCCGGCCGCTACACCTGGCTCGAGCAGGGCATCGTCGACCTGTCCGAGGGCACCGGGCCGTGGATCGCCGCCACCCCCACCGGCCCGTCCGACGCCGCCTCGGTGCGCCGCCCCTACCGCTGAGCACGCAGTAGCATCACCGATGGTGCACGGCGAGCCTGCGGATCGCGCCGGTGGAAGGATGGCGACGGACGATGACCGGTATGACGAGGCTCTGGACGGTGTGCGATGGCGGGCGGTGACACCGGGCGCGAAGTGCGGGTGGCCGAGACGTTCGTGTTCCTCGCCGAGACGCTGGTCTCCGGCGCCGAGGTCGTCGAGGTGCTGGGCGGGCTGATCGAACGGTGCGTCGACCTGCTCGACGTCACCGCCGGCGGCATCATGCTCGCCGATCAACACGGCGATCTGCGGATCGTCGCCGCGTCCTCCGACCAGGCGCGATTCGTCGAACTGCTGGAGCTGCAGAATAACGAGGGGCCGTGCCTGGACGCGTATCGCCAGCGCACGGCGGTCCGCGCCCCGCACCTGATCGAGGAGAAGGACCGCTGGCCGAATTTCGTCGCGGCCGCCGACGCCGCCGGGTTCGCCGGTGCCTACGGTCTGCCGCTCCGGCTGCGTGACGAGGCGTTCGGCGCCATGAACCTGTTCCGCGACGAGGACATGCCGTTCGAGGAGAACGACATCACCCTCGCGCAGGCGCTCGCCGACGTCGCCACGATTGCCCTGCTGAGCAAGCGGGAGACGACGCGGCGCGACGAGATCACCGCGCAACTGCAGTCCGCGCTGGACAGCCGCATCATCGTCGAGCAGGCCAAGGGCGTGCTGGCCGAGCGCGCGCAGATCGGCATGCACGAGGCATTCACCATGCTCCGTCGGCACGCCCGGAACACCAACACGCGTCTGTCCGAGGTGGCCAGAGCGGTCACCGCCGGCGAGCTCGAGCTCGACATCCTCTGACGGCCCCCGAGGCCCTGGCGACCTCGGACGATCCTCGGCGCCGGCTGTTCCGACGCATCGGCCGCGGCGCCCTGCGGCCCGGATCCGTGCGCCGAGGGGTGATTCGGCGTACACTCGCCTGCAGCACCACTCTCATCCACGATTTCGCTGGTTGCTCCAGACCCCGGCAGGCCAGCTGCGCTACGCAGCGGGAGATGCCGATGACAGATCTACATCCCGACTACTCGCCGAGTTCGCGCGCCCGTGCCGCGCAGCGCTGGCTGCCCGTGCCGGCCGAGGACGAGCCGGCCCCGGTCATCTTCGTCCCGCGCGACTCGTCGTGGCGCGGTTCCTTCCATGTCGGGGTCGACTGGCGCAGCCGCCCGACGGTGGTGCGGCTCACCGGTGAGCTGGACCTGGCGACCGCACCGCTGGTCGATCAGACGTTCATGGCGCTGCACGCCACGGGCCGCCACGACGTCACGGTGCGGCTCTCCGGCCTGACGTTCTGCGGCTGCGCCGGCCTCAACAGCCTGGTGCGGGCGCAGGCCCAGCTGACCTCACTCGGCGGCCGACTGGTGTTGACCGGCCTGCCGACCCAGCTGCGCCGCATACTGCGCGTGCTCGGGCTCACGGACACGTTCACCATCGTGCCCGGGTGAAACCGCCTGACCCGCCGGCGATGCGGCCGATCAGATGAGCAGCCGCGCGGCCGCCGCCCGTCTGATCTTCCCGGACGGCGTCTTCGGCAAGGTACCGGCCGGCACGACGCGCACCAGCGCGGGGCGGGCGCCGATGGCGGACGTGACGGCCGAGCGCACCGCCTCGGCGATGCGCTTCGCCGCACCGTCGTCATCGGCCAGCCGTGACTCCACGACGACGGCGAAGGACTCCCGCCGCTCCCCCGCCTCCAGCCGGATGGCCGCGGCGTTGCCCGCCCGGACCCCGTCGACGCCCTGCGCGATGCGCTCGATGTCGGTCGGGTAGATGTTGCGCCCACCCATGATGATGACGTCCTTGACCCGGCCGCACACCACCACCGCTCCGTCGACCAGGTAGCCCAGGTCGCCGGTGTCCAGCCAGCCGTCCTCCCCGCGGGTCGGGCGCGGGCCGTCCACGGTCAGGTACTCGTCGGTGATCGCCTCGCCGCGCAGCAGCAGCACGCCGACCTCCCGGTCGCCGCACTCCCGGCCGCCGTCCCCGCGCACCGCGACCTCGATGCCCGGCAGCGGCGGGCCGAGCAGCGGGAAGCTGCGCACCGCATCCGTCGGCCCGTCGCCGGCGCCTCCGGCCGCCCCGGCCGCGACCGGAACGGCACGGTGGAAGTGCTCGAACTGGACGGCGTCGATGGTGTCCACGGTCATCGGCGTCCCCCAGGGGTGGAAGGACACCGCCAGGGTCGCCTCGGCCATCCCGTAGGCCGGCACGATCGCCGTCTCCCGCAGCCCGTAGGGCGCGCCGGCCGCCAGGAACTGTTGCACCGCAGCCACATCGATCGGTTCGGCGCCATTGAGCGCGAACCGCAGACTCGACAGGTCCAGGTCCGCGGTCGACGCGCGGGGGAGAACCCGGGCGGCGAGCGCGTAGGCGAAATTGGGGGCCGCCGTGACCGTCCCGCGATGCCGGCCGATCAGCTCCGCCCACAGCAGCGGCGATGCGAGGAAGTCCGCCGGCGTCACCTTGACCAACTCGATGCCGCGGCACATGGGCACGGTCAGGAAGCCCACCATGCCCATGTCGTGGAACAGCGGCAACCAGGAGACCATCACATCGGTGTCCGGGTCGAGTTCGGCGGTCCGTGCCATCGCGTCGATATTCGCCCACAGGTTGCCGTGCGTGATCCGCACCGCCTTCGGTGCCGCCGTCGACCCCGACGTGAGCTGCAGCAGCGCAGTGGTGTCCTCGCCGGCGTCGACCGGTGTCGCGTCATCCTCGGCGGCGCGCAGCTCGGCGACGGTGACGGCGACGAATCCGGCATCCTCGATCATGGCGGCGACGTCGGTGAACGGGTCGCCGACGATGACGATGCGCGCCCCGATCACCGACAGCACCGCGAGGGTGTCGGCAGCGTACTGGGCGAGGTCGGTGCGCGGGGTCGGCTGGTGCAGCATGGTCACCGACCCGCCGGCCAGCCAGACCGCCTGCGCCGCCGGGGCGACGTCGATCGGCAGCCCGGCCAGGATCGCGACCGCCCCGCCGGGTTCCAGGCCACGGCGCGCGAGCGCACCGGCGCCGCGGCGGGCCGTCGCGTGGATGTCCCTCCACGGAGTGCGCGTCGCCGCGCGCGGCTCACCGGTCGTGATGCCGGCGCTCGACGCGGCGGCGGTCACGAGGGCTTGGGTGAAGCGACTCATATCCGGCAGACTACCGGTGAGGATTCGCGATCGAGGGGAACGCCATGCAAGGTCGGGCGAGCGTCAGCGTGCTCGGGAGCATCAATATGGATCTGGTGGCACACGCCGACCGGATCCCGCGACCGGGCGAGACCGTCCTGGGTTCGGCATTCTCCACCGCCCCCGGCGGCAAGGGCTCGAACCAGGCGATCGCCGCGGCCCGGGCCGGCGCCGACGTGACCTTCATCGGCGCGGTCGGGGACGACCAGTTCGCTCCCGCGCTGGTGTCCACGCTCGAGGCGGCCGGGGTGTCAACGGCGCGGCTGCGCCGCGTGCCCGGCGCCAGCGGTATCGCGGTCATCAGCGTCGATGCGGCGGCGGAGAACAACATCATCGTGATCCCGGGCGCCAACGCCACGGTGACCGAGCTGACCGATGACGATGCCACCGCCATCTCCGGATCCGCCCTGCTGGTCACCCAGTTGGAGACTCCGCTGACGACGGTGGTGGCCGGGGCGCGGGCGGCGGCCGCGGCGCGGGTCCCGGTGCTGCTCAACCCGTCCCCGGTCCGCGAGCTCCCGCCGGAGCTGGTGGATGCGGTGACGATCCTGGTGGTCAACGAGGGCGAGGCCGAGCAGCTGGGCACCGCCGTGACCGATCGGGTCACGCACGTCGTGACCACCCTGGGCGGTCGCGGCGCGCGCTACCGCGGCCCGGCCGGGAGCACGGTGACGGTGCCGGCTCCGGAGGTCGCGGCGGTGGACACCACCGGCGCCGGCGATGCGTTCACCGGTGCGCTGGCCGTGGCCTGGGCCGAGGGTCTGCCGGTGCGCACCGCGCTGCAGTGGGCGTGCGCCGCAGGCGCGCTGGCAACGACCACGCAGGGGGCGTCGGCATCGTCACCGGCGCGCCGGGCGATCGTCGATCTCGTCGCGGCGACCTATGGCCAGTCGGAGCCCCTGCCGTCGGATGCCGCGCCGGCCGGCTGAGACCACCGCACGCGCGTACGCACGAGACATGGTGCGCTCTGCGTCGTGCGCGCTCTACGCCCCGCCGGCCTCGAGTTCCTCCGCCACGGTGAGCCAGTCGGACTCGACGTCCGCAAGCCGGTGCGTGACCTCCTGCAGTTCCTCGTTCAACGTCGCTGCCCGTTCGAAGTCCGCGCCCACCTCGGCCAGCCTTCCGTGCAGTGTGCCCTCCTTGCGCCGCAACGATTCCATCTGCCGCTCGATGCGTTGCAGGTCCTTGCGCAATTGCCGCTGTCGCGCCGCGTCGGGTCGGTCGCCGGTGCCGGCGGCCGTCGCCGGTGCGGCATCGCTCGTGCCGTCGACCGGTCCCCCGGCCGCCCGGCTCGGCGTGTCCGGGCCGTCGGCCGCCGCGGCCCGCCGGTCGGACAGGTATTGGTCGACCCCGCCGGGGCGATGCAGCAGTCGGCCGTCCCCGGGCATGGACAGCACGGTGTCGGCGATGCGCTCGACCAGGTAGCGGTCGTGGCTGACGACGATCAACGTGCCTGCCCACGAGTCGAGCAGGTCCTCCAACGCGGCGAGGGTGTCGGTGTCGAGATCGTTGGTGGGCTCGTCGAGCAGCAGGACGTTCGGTTCGGCGGCCAGGACCCGCAGCAATTGCAGGCGTCGGCGCTCCCCTCCGGACAGCCGGGCGACGGGCTGGCGTTGCTGCGCCGGGGTGAAGCCGAACCGTTCGGCGAGCTGGGCGACCGTGACCGGTTTCCCGTCGATCTCCACGGCACCGGCGATCTGGGTGATCGCCTCCAGCACCCGCAGGTCCGGATCGACCGGTTCCGGGTGCTGGTGCAGGAATCCGAGTCGCACGGTCTTGCCGTGCTTGACGCGACCGGAGCTCGGTGCGAGTTCGCCGGCGATCACACGCAGCAGCGTCGACTTGCCGGCGCCATTGGGCCCGAGCACCGCGATGCGGTCACCGGGGCCGATCAACCGTGTGACGGAGTCCAGCAGCCGGCGCCCGCCCGGCAGTGTCGCGGTCACATCGTGCAGCTCGACGACGTCCTTGCCCAGTCGGTGGCGCGCCAGTGCGACCAGCTCGGCCGGGTCGCGCGGGTTCGGCACGTCGGCGATGATCGCCTCGGCCGCCTCGATCCGATACCGGGGCTTCGAGCTGCGAGCGGGGGCGCCGCGGCGCAGCCATGCCAGCTCCTTGCGGGCGAGGTTGCGGCGCCTCTCCTCGGCGGCCGCGGCCATCCGGGCGCGCTCGGCGCGCGCGAAGACCCAGTCGGAGTACCCGCCGTCCCGGATGAGCACGGCGCCGTCGACGACCTCCCAGGTGTGCGCGGCGACGGCGTCCAGGAACCACCGGTCGTGGGTGACGACGACCAGGGCGCTCCGTCTGTTCAGCAGGTGTGTCGCGAGCCAGTCGATGCCCTCGATGTCGAGGTGGTTGGTCGGCTCGTCGAGCAACAGCAGGTCCGCATCGGTGACCAGCGCGGCGGCGAGCGACACGCGGCGCCGTTCGCCGCCGGACAGCCCGTCCAGGGAGGTGTCCAGGCCGAGCTGCGTCATACCCAGTCCGTCGAGGACGGCACGGATGGACGAGTCGGACGCCCACACGTGGTCGGCGCCGGCGGTGCCGGTCAGCACGACATCGCGTACGGTCGCCCCGGCCGGCAGGTCGCCCTGCTGTCCCACCAGCACGATGCGCTGGCCACGACCGACCGCCACGCGCCCGGCGTCCGGCTCTCGGGTGCCGGCCAGCAGCGCCAGCAGCGTCGATTTGCCGGCGCCATTGAGCCCGAGAACACCGATGCGGTCGCCGGTCTGGACGCCCAGGGACACCGCGTCCAGCAGCTCGCGGTCGGCGGTGCGGACCGTGACGGATTCGGCGGACAGGATGACGGCCATGGCGATCTCACTCGTTCCCGACGAGTCGGGCGCCGGACACCGGGCCGGTGGCGACCCGGACGGACCGGCACGCCCCCGACCCGGCGAGCTCGGCGGCGACGTCCTGCGCCGCCCGGGCGTGCTCGGTGAGGAAGGCCACCGTCGGCCCGGCCCCGGTGACGACACCGCCGACCGCTCCGGCATCCATGCCGGCCCGCAGCGTACGGCGCAGCGGCGGGTACAGGCTCACCGCGGCCGGCTGCAGGTCGTTGGACAACTCGGCGCCGATGACCGCGGCGTTGCCGGAGGCGATCGCCGTGAGAATGTCCTGGACGGGCCCGCTCTGCCGGGTCGGGCCGGACTCGCGCAGCCGGTCCAACTCCCGGTAGGCGTCCGCCGCGGCATAGTTGCCGTCGGTCAGCGCCAGCACCCAGTGCAGCGGTGAGCGTGCGAGCACCGGCGAGATGCGTTGCCCGGGGCCCGTTCCCACGGCGGTCCCGCCGGACAGCGCGAACGGGACGCCGGGATCGACAGCGGCCCCGACGTCGGAGAGTTCCTCGCGGGTGAGGTTCGCACCCCACAGGGTGGCGCAGCCCAGCAACGCCCCGGCGGCGTCGGCGCTGGCCCCGGACAGCCCGCCGGAAACGGGGATGCGCTTGTCGACCTCGATCGACACGGCCGGTGTCCGGCCCAGCGCGTCGGCCAGGGCCGTGGCCGCCGCTCCTGCGAGGTTCTTCGATCCACGGGGAACACCGGCCGCGCCAACGGTTCTCACCGACAGCCGGGATGACGCGGCGATCGTCACCTCGTCATAGACGTCGACGGCGTGGCAGACGCTGACGACGTTGCGGCCGGTGGCGTCGGGCCGGCGGCCGACCGACAGGTGCAGGGTGAGTTGCGCCGGCACGCGCACGCGCACCGGCCCGAGAGGGTCGCGGTGCGTCATGTCCCGTCCCCACCGGTGTCGGTCGCCGATGGCGGCGGCGCCTCCTGATGGCGGGCCAGCGCGGTGAACCCGTCGATCCCGAGGGTCTCGCCGCGCGCACCCGGATCGACACCCGCCGCGCGACAGATCGCTTCGGCCCGCAGCGCGGAACCGGCCCAGGACGCCAGCGCGCCCCGCAACGTCTTGCGGCGCGCGGAGAACGCGGCGTCAATGGCGGCGAAGACGCGCCGCCGGAGCCCCGGGTCGCCCGGTGTGCGGTGGCAGGCGATCCCGACCAGCGCCGAGTCGACCTGCGGCACCGGCCAGAACACCGACCGGGGCACCGATCCGGCGCGACGGGCGGTGCCGTACCAGGCGATCTTCACGCTGGGGACGCCGTAGGTGCGCGACCCGGGCGGGGCGGCCAGCCGATCGGCGACCTCGGCCTGCACCATCACCAGTACCCGCGTCAGCGAGGTGATCTCGCCGAGCAGGTGGAGCAGCACCGGTACGGCCACGTTGTACGGCAGGTTCGCGACCAGGGCCGTCGGCGCGTGCGGCAGCTCCGCCGCGGTGATGCGCAGTGCGTCCGCCGCGATGACGGTGAGCGCGCCGGCCCGCTCCGGAGCGTGCTCGGCCACGGTGGTCGGCAGCAGGGTGGCGAGCCGCGGGTCGATCTCGACGGCCGTCACGGTGGCCACGTGCGGGAGCAGGCCCAGCGTCAGCGATCCGAGTCCGGGACCGACCTCGAGGACGTGGTCGCCGGCGCCCACGCCAGCCGCGGCGACGATGCGGCGGACGGTGTTGGCGTCGTGGACGAAGTTCTGCCCGAGCGTCTTGGTGGGGCGCAGGTCGATGTCTGCGGCGAGGCGTCGGATTTCGGCCGCGCCCAGCAGACCGTCCCGCACAGCACTCACGGTCCTATCCTCACATGCCCGGCGACCGGGGCGCAGCTGCGCCCTCGCGGCCGGGGATCGCCCTCGCGGCCGGGGATCGCGCTAGCGCCCGGGGATCGCCCTGTCGGCCGGCCACAGTCCGGCATGGGCGCAGGCCCAGGGCTGGAGGCCGCGGTCGAGGTAGAGCAGCTTGGCGCGGCGGAGCTGTTCGGCCGGGCCGGCCTTCGCCGGGTCGCCGGTCCCGCCGACCGACCGCCAGGTCGGCACGTCGAACTGGAACATGCCGCGGTAGGTGCCGCTGGTGTCGACGGTGGTCGGCACGTTCGACGCCTCGCAGTAGGCCAATCCGTCCCAGTTGACGCCGCACGCGTAGTCGTGGAAGAACACCTTGGCGCCGCGCCAGTCCAGGGTCGGCCGGGCGGCCGGGTCGCAGGCGGCCGGCTGCGGGGCGCTCGAGCCGGTCGGCGCGGGCGTGCCGGTCGTGCTGCCGGTCGTGCTGCTGGTCTTGGTGCTGGGCTTGGTGCTGGACTTGCTGGTCGTCGCACGGGTCGT
>CAZIIX010000005.1:20840-23204 GCA_964539345.1 uncultured Actinomycetes bacterium
TGCTGGTCTTGGTGCTGGGCTTGGTGCTGGACTTGCTGGTCGTCGCACGGGTCGTGGTGCCGGTACCCGTGCCGACGGTGCTCGTGGCGGCGGGCGCAGTGCTCGACCCCGTGCCGGCGGTCGTGCCGGACCCCGTTCCGGCCGTCGGCGACCCGCCGGGCGCGGCGGAGCCGCCGGTGCCGGCCGGGTCGTGTGCTCCCGTCCGCCCGGGCTCGGACGGTGCGGCGCCCGGGGCGGCCCCGACGCCGGCGGAGGAGTCCCCGGGCCGCGCCGACGAGGACGTGCGGGTCGCCGTGCTGGCCGTCGGAGTGCCCTCCGACGTGCCCGGCACGGCGGCGGCGGTGGCCCGTGCTCGCGCCGGTTCCGGTGCGGACGAGGCGCCGGCCGAGTCGGGCACGGTGCGATCCGACAGGGACCGCCCGGAGGTCCGCGCCGCGCCGGCGGCGGGCTGGGTGGATCGTGCGGTCCGCGAAGTCGGAGCCGGGTCGGCGCTCGTGGTCGAGGCGTCCGCCCGGGACGTCGTCATACTCGCGGCCGCTGCCGGTGACGAGGAGGTGACGGTCCTCGGATCGAGCAGGGCGGGATCGAGGAAGATCGGTGCTGCCGCACGTGCCGCTGCGCGATGCGGGGCGGGCACGGTGCGCCGTGCGGCGCCGGCCGCCGATGCCGCGAGGTCCGACGTTCCCGGGCTCCACGACGCCGCGTCGGCGGATGGCGAAGCGTCACTGCTGACGGTGGGGACGGCGATCTCCGGCGTGCGGTCGGGCAGTGCCGCCCGGTCGCCGCGGTGGGATGCCTGGCTCACGCCGGTGACGGTGGCCAGCACCGCGATGACGAGACCCACGACGGCGGCGGTCGGCGACGACAGCCATCGCCAACGCTCGGCGCCGACCACAGGCGTCCCCCCTCGATCATCCCACCGACATACCCATCGGCAGTCAACGCGACTCTGTGAAGGTTGTCGATCACCGTATCGCCCCGCCGGCCGGGGCCGACGGGGCGATCGTGGTGGTGTCTCGGGTCAGATCATCCCGAGGATGTAGGCACACCCCCAGGGGCTGAGCCCGCGGTGCTTGTAGACGTTATTGGCGATGTCGATCTGCTGCGCCTTGGTCGCCAGGTCGGCGCGCGGGGCGTACTTGCCTCCGCCGTTGCCGAGCCAGGTGCCGATGTCGAACTGCAGACCGCCGTAGTAGCCGTTGCCGGTGTTGATGTGCCAGTTGTTCGTGGACTCGCACTGGGCGATGCGCTCCCAGACCGCGATGCCCGGGCCGCCCGAGGTCGACGGAGTCACATCGGACGCCGATCCACCGCCGCTGCTACCGCTGGAGCTGCTGGTGACCTTCGGCTTCGGCGGCGCGACATAGGTGCCGACGCGGATGATGGTGGGCTGGGCCTCGGTCACGACCTTGCGGGAGACCTCCTTGGCCTTGCCCGCCTTGCCGTTGACGACCTTGGTCTTGTAGGTGACCTTCACCTTGCCGGCGTGGCCCTCCTGCTTGACCTTGGTGGTGCCCTTGTTCAGCGAGTCGTCCTCGATCTTCTTGTCCGCGGGCTGCTCGATGGTCAGGGTCTTGGACGTCTTCTTGATCTCGACGCGGTCGACGCTGATGGCCAGGCCCTCGGTGAGATCGGTGCTCACCTCGGGGGTGACGACGTCGTGATCACCGACGTCGATGCCCTGCTTGGCCAGCATCTCACCGACGGTGGGGGCCTCGGCGATGACCTGCTTGGTCACCTGACCGCCGACCGTGACGTCCACGGTCGGAAGCGTGCTGACCCGCACCGCCAGTCCGTCGGTCAACGGGGTGGACGTCTCGGGCGAGACGCGGTTGGCGGCGGTCAGCGTGATGCCTTCGTCGTCCAGCAGTTCGCCGACGGTCTTCGCCGCGGTGCGGATGTGCTCCGGTTGTGTCGAGGCGACCGCGGGAACCGCCCGCAGGGTGCGCTGCTCGTAGGCGGTCTTCTCGACCTTGGCCGCACCCGGCGCAGGTGTGGTCGTCAGCGTGACCGTGTGCAGCGTCGCGGCCGAGACCGCGAGGCCGTCGAGCGGGATGTCCGCGGACGGGCTGACGGAGAGCTCGTAGTCCGACGGCGACTCGCCCATCTGGTCGAAGGCGCCGGCGACGGTCGACGCGGTGGTCCAGAACCGTTGGTCGTTGCCGTCGACGGTCAGGCTCAGCAGCCGGCCGCGGTGCACCACCACGGTGGACCCGTCCGAGATCTCTGCCGAGCCTGCGGGCGCGACCGCGTCATGCGCGCCGACCGTGATGCCGGCGGCGTCCAGTGCGCCGTCCACCGTTCGGGAGACCGTGGTGACCTGGTGCGCCTGGCCGTCGACGTTGATGGTGACGGTCTTCGCCA
>CAZIIX010000005.1:23304-30330 GCA_964539345.1 uncultured Actinomycetes bacterium
CATCGTCGGTCGCGTCCACGACCGGCTGATCACTGCTGCTGTCGATGCCGTGGGCAGCGGTGGATACCGCCGCGTCGTCTGCGTTCGGCGCTTCGTCGACGACGGAATCGTCGGGCCGCTCCGAGTCAGCAGGGCTCGTCGTATGAGGTGTGCGGGTCAATAGTCAAGTTCCGTATCGTGCCAGGGTTCGCGGGGATCTGATCTCCCACAGGTCAACATCACGAAAGAGTAACGACGCAGGGAGCGGGCGACAACCCATGGAATGGTCAAGTCTGTACCATATTGAAGCGAAATCCGACCAAATATGTCTGATTTATGACGGGGTGACGGAGATCCCGTAGGCGAGCTCGGTGTTACTCCTCACAGCGAAACACAAGGATTCCAGGTCTGTGTCACGGATGTCGGCCAATGCGCGGACCGTGTACGGCAGCGCGAACGGCTCGTTCCGCTTGCCGCGGAACGGGTGTGGGGTCAAGAAGGGCGCATCCGTTTCCACCAGAATCAGCTCTTCCGGGACGAAGGCGGCCGCCCGGGCCAGATCTCGGGCATTCGTGAAGCTCACCGGTCCCGCGAAGGACATCAGGTAACCGGCCGCCGCGCACACCCGCGCCAGGTCCTCGCCGCCGGAGAAGCAGTGCAGGATCACCGTTTCCGGTGGCCCCTCACTGCGAAGTATCGACAGGATGTCGTCATGGGCCTCACGATCGTGGATCATCAACGGCTTTCGTAACCGTTTCGCCAGATCGATGTGCCACGCAAAGGCTTCCGCCTGCGCCGCATGCGGCGCCGCATCCCAGTAGTGGTCCAGTCCGGTCTCCCCGATGGCCACCACACGTGGATCGGCCGCCAGCCGCTCCAGTTCGGCGCGGGCCGCCTCGTCCAGCGTGTGCGCCTCGGTCGGGTGGATAGCCACTGCCGCATAGAGGTTGTCGTGCCAGCGCGCGGCGTCGACGGCCCACCGGCAGGACGCCAGGTCGTCGCCCACGGTCACGGCTCCGGCGACGCCCACGGAAGCCGCGCGCCCCATGGCCGCCGCTATCTCGTCCGGCCCGTCCGCACCGCAGGCGTCCAGATGGGTGTGCGCGTCAATGACGGGCCCGGGCAACGGTTCTGGCGCCGGCGGCACCACCTTGTCGGCAACTGCCGGATGGAGTGGCACGGGCTACCTCGCAATGGGCGCCCAGTCCGGGCCGGTCTCGCCGAGCGTGGCGTCGAGCTTGCCGAACAACGGGGTCGGCTTGTGCAGCGGCCGTCCGGCCTCGATCGGGACCCGCCTCCACACCGCCTGCTGCGCGGCATAATCGCCTGCGAGCACCGGGTAGTCGCGCACCGGTGGCGCGCCGACCCCCTCGACCTCGTCATCGAAGTCCGTCACCCGACGGATCTCCGGCTGCGCCGCCCACACCCCGTCCCCGCCGAGGCCCTCGAAGGCCTTCTGGGAGGAGTGCGGAAGGAACGGGGTCATCAGCGTCTTCGTGTCGTCGACCACCTGCAGCGCGGTGTTCAGCACCGTTCCGCGGCGGTCGTTGTCGTCGCCGAGGCTCCACGGCGCCGTATCCGACAGGTACTTGTTGGCCGCCGCCGCCACCCGCATCGCCTCACCGATCGCGGCCTTGAAGTGGCTGCGCTGCAAGAGGTCCCCTACGGTGGCGAACGCCTTCTCGGCCACGGCCAGCAGCGCCACATCGACGTCCTGGAGCGTTCCGGCCGGCGGGATCGCGCCGAAGTTCTTGTGCGCCATCGAGATCGACCGGTTGACGAGGTTTCCCCATTCGTTCGCGAGCTCGAAATTCGTCCGCCGCACGAACTCGTCCCAGGTGAAGTCCACGTCCTGGGTCTCCGGGCCCGCGGCGGAGATGAAGTACCGCAACGCATCCGGGCCGTACTCGCGGAGGAAGTCGCCGACGTAGATCACCGTCCCGCGCGAGGTGGAGAACTTCGATCCGCTCATCGTCAGGAACTCACTGGAGACCACCTCGGTGGGTAGCTCGAGGTTCCCGAAAACGCCTGGCGCACCGGCCTTGTCCCCGCGTCCGTCGTAGGCGAGCAGCTCGGCGGGCCAGATCTGGGAGTGGAACGTGATGTTGTCCTTGCCCATGAAGTAGTACTGGGACGCCGCCGGATTGCCCCACCAGTGGCGCCACTGGTCGGCATCGGCCCCGTACCTCCGCGCCCATTCGATCGACGCCGACAGGTATCCGATGACCGCGTCGAACCACACGTAGAGCTTCTTGTCCGGGCGGCCGCGCCATCCGTCCAGCGGGATCGGGATGCCCCAGTCGATATCCCGCGTCATCGCTCGCGGCCGGACGTCGTCGAGCAGGTTCAGCGAGAACTTCAGGACGTTGGGTCGCCAGCCCGACCGGGCACCGAGCCACTCCCCCAGCGCGCCGGCCAGCGAGGGCAGGTCCAGGAAGAAGTGCTCGGACTCGACGAATCGCGGCGTCTCCCCGTTGATCTTGGACCGCGGATTCTTCAGGTCGATCGGATCGAGCTGGTTGCCGCAGTTGTCGCACTGGTCGCCGCGGGCCCCGTCATAGCCGCACAGTGGGCAGGTGCCTTCGATGTACCGGTCCGGCAGGGTCCGTCCGGTCGACGGCGAGACCGCACTCATGGTGGTCTGCTCGACGAAGTAGCCGTTGCGGTGCACCGTGCGGAACATCTCCTGCACGACGGCGTAGTGATTGCGGGTGGTGGTGCGGGTGAACAGGTCGTACGACAGTCCGAGCCCGGCGAGGTCGCCCACGATGACCTCGTTGTACCTGTCCGCCAGTTCGCGCGCCGGCACCCCCTCGGCGTCCGCCTGCACCAGGATGGGCGTGCCGTGCTCGTCGGTCCCCGAGACCATCAGTACGTCGTTGCCGGCCATGCGCTGGTAGCGGGCGAAGATGTCCGACGGGACACCGAATCCGGAGACGTGGCCGATGTGGCGCGGGCCGTTGGCATAGGGCCAGGCGACCGCGGTGAGAACGGGCGTATTCATAGCTATCTACACTATCGGGCACCACATCGGCCCTCGTACCACCGCCCGCCGACGGGGGCACGCCGCGGCCGCCGGGCGGGGGCGATCACCGCGTGACCGGGGCGCCGAACCTGAGCCCGTCGTAGACCAGATCGACCAGCCGGGTCGGGTCCTCCGGGCCGGTGGTCGGATCGCTGGCCATGCAGATGCCTCCGATCGATCGGGTCAGGTCCCCTGCGGTGATATCGGCCCGGATGTCGCCGCTGGCCGCAGCGGCCCGCAGCAGCGATTCGGCCGCCTCGGAGATCTGCGCCTTCGTCTGCTCGAACAGCTCGGACTCGTCGTGCATCATCACCCGCAGCAGCCCGATGAGCCCGCGCTTCGTCGCGGCGTACTGGACGAAGCGGCGCATCCACTGGCGCAGCGCCTCGGCCGGTTCCAGGTCGGCGGCGAGCTCCCGCGCGCTCGCGGCGAGTTGCTCGACCTCGCGGCTGTAGACACCCAGCACCAGGGCCTCACGGGTGGGGAAGTGCCGATAGAGGGTCCCGACGCCGACCCCGGCGGCGCGGGCGATGTCCTCGAGCGACGCGTCGACGCCGTCGGTCGCGAAGGCCGTGGCGGCCGCGGCCAGCACCGACTCCCGATTGCGCCGGGCATCCGCACGCAGCGGGCGGTCCGACCGGCGCGCAGCGGGCGCGGCCCCCGTTGCGGCGGGGGCGCTCCGACGGTCGTTCGATGCGTTGCTCATGTCCGCCTTCCGTGCGTCCCCAGCTGCTGGTTTGCTAATCGGAGGATGCCTCCGTATAGTTAACGGAGGATCCATCCACTTATCCATTCTAGCGCCTGGGGAGTTCTTCGCATGAGGAAAGAACCACAGATCATGGCGCCTCGCACCGGCCAGTCGGCGGCACCGCCCGCGACGACCGATCCCGGCGCATCCCTATCGACCCCGTCGGCACCGTCCCGCACGTCCGCCACGACCCGACCGGGCATCCCGCTGACGGATGTCCTCCCCCACATGGAGGTTCACACGGATACCCCATCACCGCCCCAATCACCGCCCCAGTCAACGACGCCGGCAGCCGCCACCCAGCGGGCCGGACTGATGACCCGCAGGCCGGGCCTGGTGCTCGGCATCGTGCTCGTGGCACAACTGATGGAGGTGCTGGACACCAGCATCGTGGACATCGCCCTGCCGGACATGGCCACCGCGCTGGACTTCACCCCCAGCTCGCTGTCCTGGGTGATCAATGCGTACACGCTGGCCTTCGGGGGTCTGCTGCTGCTCGGTGCCCGTGCCGGCGACATCCTCGGCCGACGGCGGGTGTTCCTCGGCGGCATCGCACTGTTCACCATCGCGTCCTTGGCCGGTGGATTCGCCGGTTCCGCCGGCGAGCTCCTGGTGGCACGGACCGCGCAGGGCGTCGGCGCGGCGTTCGCCGCCCCGTCGGCACTGGCCATCCTGATGACGCTCTTCCCCGGAACCCGCGAGCGCACCCGCGCGCTCGGCTGGTTCGCCGCGGTGTCGGTGGGTGGGGCGGCCATCGGTCTGATCGCCGGTGGGATGCTCACCCAATGGGCCTCGTGGCGCTGGGTGATGTTCGTGAACGTGCCGATCGGCACCGCCCTGGTCGTCGGCATCCTGATGGTGTTGCCACGATTCGACCGCCTGCGTGGCCGCCTCGACCTGGCCGGCGCCCTGACGTCCACCGCCGGCGTGACCGCGGTCGTCTACGCGCTGGTCCGCGCCGCGTCCACCGCCTGGGACGATGCGCTGGTGCTGCTGGGGCTGACCGTCGGCGGGCTGCTGGTCGCGGCATTCGTGCTGATCGAGCGGCACGCCGCCGCGCCGGTCACGCCATTGCGGCTGTTCGCTGACCGCAACCGCAGCGCGTCGTACGTCGTGCGCGTGCTCATGACGGCGGGCATGTTCGGCATGTTCTTCTTCCTGACGCAGTTCGTCCAGGAGGTCTGGGGCTACGGTCCGCTGCGCGCCGGCATCGCGTTCCTGCCGCTGACGGTGGTGTTGTTCGTGGCGTCCATGCTCACGGCCCGGGTGCTCGCGCCGCGGATACCGGCCCGGTCATTGATGATCGTCGGCCTGGCGTTCGCCACCGCCGCGCTGCTGCTGGCCGGGTCGCTCGACCCCACCAGCTCGTACCTCGCGCTACTGGCACCGTTCGTGCTGTTCGGTGCCGGTGCGGGCCTGACGTTCGTACCCATGACGGCGATGTCCCTGGCGGGCGTCGCGGAGGCCGACGCCGGAGCCGCATCCGGGCTGGTGAACGTGTCGCAGCAGGTGGGCGGCGCGCTCGGGTTGGCGGTGCTGGTCTCGGTGTTCGGGCACACCCCGTCGCCGGCCACCTCGAGGTTGACCGGGGCCGCGCTGGAGGCGACGCGGCAGGCCTTCGTGGTCGGCGCGGATCGCGCACTGTTGGTGGGGGCGGCGCTGATGGCTGCGGCCGCGCTGGTGACCGCGCTGGTCATCCGGCGGCCGCCACCGTCACCGGTGGACACGGAGACCGACGCGACGATCGAGCCGGCGGGACTCGCGGCCGTCTGACGCGGCGGCGCGCCGGCCTCACCCGCGGAGCGGCGACCTACGACGAGGTCCGTACCTCGGACCGGTCGCCGCTCCACAGGGTGTGGAACACGCCGGGCCGGTCGGTGCGCCGATAGGTGTGCGCGCCGAAGAAGTCGCGTTGGCCCTGGATCAGCGCGGCGGGCAGCCGGTCGGAGCGCAGGCCGTCGTAGTAGGCCAGTGCCGAGGAGAAGCCGGGCACCGGGATCCCGGAGGTGGTCGCGGCGCCGATCACCCGCCGCCACGAGTCCTGCGCGGCCGCGACGGCGTCGGTGAAGTACGGAGCGAGCAGCAGCGAGGCGGGCGCCTGCCCGTCCCGGTCGTAGGCCTCGGTGATGCGGCCCAGGAACGCGGCGCGGATGATGCATCCGCCGCGCCAGATCCGCGCCACCGCACCGAGATCGATGTCCCAGTCGTACTCGCGCGCGCCGGTGGTGATCAGGTCCAGCCCCTGCGCGTAGGCGACGATCTTCGAGGCGTACAGCGCCAGGCGGATGTCGTCGGTGTATGACGCCGGGTCGGTCACCGCGCCCGACGCCGACGGTCCGGGCAGCGACCGGGCGGCGGCGCGCTGCTCGGTCTGCGAGGACAGCCCGCGGGCGAACACGGCCTCGGCGATGCCGGTCACCGGCACCGCCAGGTCCAGCGCCGTCTGCACCGTCCAGGTGCCGGTGCCCTTC
Source organism: uncultured Actinomycetes bacterium (assembly GCA_964539345.1). Lineage (GTDB taxonomy): Bacteria > Actinomycetota > Actinomycetes > Mycobacteriales > Nakamurellaceae > Nakamurella. Next base: position 29,528 of record CAZIIX010000005.1, read on the forward strand.
ATGCCGGCCGCGTCGGCGATCACGTCCACGAGCGGCCGGCCCGTGTCGGCGTCCACCTGGCGCAGCACCTGCGCGGTGATCTCGATCAGGAACGAATCGAGCTCGCCGGTGTTCCACTCGGTGAACACGTCGGCGATCTCGGACGGCGTCATACCGGCCCCGCGTCGCAGCAGGTCGTAGGCCTCGCCGATCAGCTGCATGTCGGCGTACTCGATGCCGTTGTGCACCATCTTCACGAAGTGCCCGGCGCCGTCCGTGCCGATGTGCGTGCAGCAGGGCGCGCCGTCCACCTGTGCGGAGATCTTCTCCAGGATCGGCCCCAGCGTCCGGTAGGACTCGGCCGAGCCGCCGGGCATGATCGACGGGCCGTTCAGCGCCCCCTCCTCGCCGCCGGAGATGCCGCAGCCGACGAAGTGGATGCCCTTCTCCCGCAGGGCCGCCTCCCGGCGGCGGGTGTCCGGGAAGTGCGCGTTGCCGCCGTCGACGATGATGTCGCCCGGCTCCATCAGCCCGGCCAGCTCGTCGATCACCGCATCGGTCGGCCCGCCGGCCTTGACCATGATGATCACCGTGCGGGGCCGCTGCAGCGACGCGACGAAGTCGGCCATCGACCCGCTGGGCACGAACTCGCCGTCGCCGCCGTGCTCGGCGATCAGCGCATCGGTCTTCGCGCGGCTGCGATTGTGCACCGCGGTGACGAAGCCGTGGCGAGCGAGGTTGCGCGCCAGGTTCGAGCCCATCACCGCCAGTCCCGTGACCCCGATCTGTGCCGTGCCTTGCGTTTCGGTGCTCGAACTGGTCAT
>CAZIIX010000006.1:0-1169 GCA_964539345.1 uncultured Actinomycetes bacterium
GGTACTCCTGCACGATGCCGATGCCGGAGTTGACGATGAGCACGATGCCGAACAGGCCGTCCGCGAACGATCCGGTGATCAGGATCAGCACGAACAGCGCGCCCAGGATCGCGTTGAAGCGGGTGAAGACGTTGGCCCGGACGATCTCCCACACCGAGCGAGACGTTCCGGTCAGTGCAGCGTTGACGTGGCCGGCCTCCACGCGGGCGGCCACCTCGGCGGCCGTCAGGCCCTCGGCGCGGTGGGTCGTCGCATCGGCGCGAGCGGAAACGCGGGATGTCACGCCACTACTGTTCCAGATGTCCCCGGCCGTCCGGCGGCAAGGTCGAGGGGCTGCGCGCGTCGCGGCGAATGCTGCCTGGAACGATCGACATCGTGCCCGCTGTCCTGATCACGCTCAGCGCCGTCCTCGGCCTGGCGATCGGCTCGTTCCTCAACGTGGTGATCCACCGGGTGCCGGCCGGGCTGTCCGTGGTCCGGCCCGCCTCGCGGTGTCCGAGCTGCGGAGCGCCGATCCGAGCCCGGCAGAACATCCCGGTGCTGAGCTACCTGGTGCTACGCGGCCGCTGCGCCGCCTGCCACGCGCCGATCGGCGTCCGCTACCCGCTGGTCGAGGCGGCCACCGGGCTGCTGTTCGCCGGGACCACGGCGCTCGCGATGCGGCGTTCCGCGCTGGAACTGCTGCCGGCCTGGCTGTACCTGGTGGCGATCGGTGTCGCCCTGGCGATGATCGATCTGGACGTGCACCGGCTGCCCAACCGGATCGTGCTGCCCGCTTACCCGGTGCTCGCCGTGTTGCTGACCATCGCGACGCTCGTCAACGGCGACGGGGCAGCGCTGCTGCGGGCGCTGATCGGCGGCGCCGGGCTGTTCGCGTTCTACCTGCTGCTGGTGCTGGTGTACCCGGCCGGGATGGGCTGGGGCGACGTGAAGCTCGCCGGCGTGCTGGGCGGCGCGCTGGCCTACGCGGGCTGGTCGGCGTTGCTCGTGGGGGCGTTCGGCGGGTTCCTGCTCGGGGCCGTGGTCGCGGTCGTGGTGATGGCGGCCGGACGGGCCACGCGCAAGACCGCACTGCCGTTCGGGCCGTTCATGCTGATCGGCGCCGCGGCGGGCATCGTGGTCGGGAACGATCTGGGCGGCCTGTACTGGGGCGCGCTGGGCCTGTGAGG
>CAZIIX010000006.1:1269-12687 GCA_964539345.1 uncultured Actinomycetes bacterium
TCGTGGTCGGGAACGATCTGGGCGGCCTGTACTGGGGCGCGCTGGGCCTGTGAGGCCGGTGGTGGCGCGGGTGGGACGCGGGTACTGGGCAGGTATGACGCCGTTCTCGTCCGCACCCGGCGCCGGCGGTGGCGCCCTCGTTCCGTCCTGCCGATCAGCGCGGGCACCCGAACACGTCCGCTAGGCTGTCGGGGTGATTCGGCATCGTGACTCCTCGCGATGGCTCGAACTGTGCCGCCAGCGGTGGGCATCACTTCGCGGCGTCGGGGGCCTGCGCGTCCTGGCCGCACTCGGGGGTGGCCTGCTGGTCTATGCGGGGTTCGCGCCATCCACCGCCTGGTGGGCACCGATCATCGGCGTCGCCCTGCTGGGCGTGGCCATCCACGGGCGCGGCTGGAAGGCGGCGGCGGGTCTGGGTTTCCTGTTCGGCGCCGCCACCCTGTTCCCGCTGCTGAGCTGGACGAACATCTACGTGGGCAATGTGCCCTGGTTCGCGCTGGTGATCGCCGAGTCCGTGCTGGTGATGCCGGCGGGCGTGCTGATCGCGCTGGCCAGCAGGCACCTGCCCTGGTGGCCGGCGTGGGCGGCCGCCGCGTGGATCGCCGGGGAGGTGCTGCGCGGGGTGTTCCCGTTCGGCGGGTTCCCCTGGGCGAACGTGGCATTCACCCAGGCCAGCGGTCCGCTGCTGCCGCTGTCGGCAGTCGTCGGCGAGGCCGGGCTCGGTTTCGCGGTGGCACTGTGCGGCTTCGCGCTGGCCGAGTTGACACGTCGCTCCTGGCGGCTGTACCGCAGCGCCGGGGGAGCCGGTGCACCGGCGCTGCACCGCGCCGTGCGGGTCGTGACGACCCCCGTCATCGTGGTGGCGCTGCCCTTCCTCGGTGCGGTGCTGTCCCAGGGCGCGATGCTCTCCGGCAACGGTGCGCCGAAGAAGACGGTGGCGATGGTGCAGGGGAACGTGCCCGAGCCGGGACTGGAGTTCAACGCGAGGCGGCGCGCCGTCCTGGACATGCACGGCGAGGAGACCGCGCGGTTGGCGGCGGACATCGACGACGGTGTGGTGCCGCAGCCGGACATGGTGCTGTGGTCGGAGAACTCGTCCGATATCGACCCGTACCGCGATCCCGATGCGACGGCGGTGATCAACCGCGCGGCCCGCGAGGTCGGCGTGCCGATCCTGGTGGGGGCCGTGGTGCAGTCCGGCACGCCCGGGAAGGTCTACAACAAGGCCATCGTCTGGGATCCGGTCACCGGCCCGGGCGAGACGTACACGAAGCGGCATCCCGTCCCGTTCGCCGAATACGTGCCCTACCGCGACTTCTTCCGCTTCTTCTCCAAGCAGGTCGACAACGTGCGGGCGGACTTCCTGCCCGGCAGCAAGCCCGGGAACCTGACGATCGCGGGTGTGCCGGTCGGCGACGTCATCTGCTTCGAAGTGGTCGAGGACGGCCTCGTGCGGGACGTCGTCAACGGCGGCGCGGAGATGCTCGTGGTGCAGACCAACAACGCCACGTTCGGCTACACCGACGAGACGTATCAACAGCAGGCGATGAGCCGGGTCCGCGCGGTCGAGTACGGGCGCGAGGTGCTCATCGTGGCGATCAGCGGAGTCTCCGCGGTGATCGGGCCGGACGGATCGGTGCAGGACACGTTGCCGCTGTACACGGCCGGCTACATGGTTCCGCAGGTGCCGCTGATCAGCGACACGACGATCGCGACGTCGCTCGGCGCGCCCGTGCAGTGGTTCCTCACCGCAGCGACACCGTTGGCGTTGCTGGCGCTGCTGTTCCTGCGCTGGCGCGGCCGGCGCAGTGCGGACGGTGAGGACGAGACATCGTCCGTGGACGGCGCCGAGTCGGTGTCGGAGGACGCGCAGCAGAGGGCCCCGGCCGGTGTCTGACCCCCGGCCCGCCGACGAGGCGAGCTACGCCGACCTGCCGACCAGTGGCTCCGTGCTGGTGATCGTTCCCACGTACAACGAGCGGGAGAACCTTCCGCTGATCCTGTGCCGGCTGTTCGCGGCGGTGCCCGGGGTGGACGTGCTCGTGGTCGACGACGGTTCGCCGGACGGGACCGGTGCGGTGGCCGACGAGCTCGCGGCCGCGGACCCACGGATCCAGGTGCTGCATCGCACCGCGAAGGAGGGTCTGGGGGCGGCGTACCGCGCCGGATTCGACTGGGGGCTGCATCGCGGCTATGCCGCGCTGGTGGAGATGGATGCGGACGGCTCGCACCCGCCGGAGCAGTTGCCGCGCCTGCTGGGGGCCCTGGCGCACGCCGACCTCGTCATCGGATCCCGCTATGTCGCGGGCGGGTCGGTGGTCAACTGGCCCAAGCACCGCGAGGTGCTCTCCCGGGGCGCGAACCTCTATGCCCGCGCCATGCTCGGCGGCTCGATCCGCGACATGACGGCCGGGTACCGCGCCTACCGCGCGGAGGTGTTGCGCCGGCTGCACCTGGACGATGTTGCCTCTCAGGGCTACTGCTTCCAGGTCGACCTGACCTGGCGGACGCTCCGCGCCGGGTTCCGGGTGGCCGAGGTGCCGATCACCTTCACCGAGCGCGAGATCGGCGATTCGAAGATGGACAGCGCCATCATGAAGGAGGCGTTCACCCGGATCGCCGGATGGGGGCTGCGGCACCGATGGGCGCAGCTGCAGCGGATCGGCACCGGCACACGAGCCTCGTCATACCGGTAGTTGCGCCAGCGGTGGCGGAGGCATGAGCCTCGTCATACCGGTAGTTGCGCCAGCGGTGGCGCAGGCAGGAACCTCGTCATAGCTGTGGTTGCGCAGGTTCTCGCACGGGTTGTCGCGCGGACAGAAGTACACGCGCCGCCGTCCGTGGCCGGCGCCGTCAGGACGCGGTGCGGCGCGCCTTGATCTCCGCCAGCCGTTCCTTGAGGATGTCCTCGAGCTCGTCGATCGACCGACGCTCGAGCAGCATGTCCCAGTGGGTGCGCGGCGGCTTGACCGGCTTCTCCTCCGGCGCCGACCCGTCGACGAGCTTGGACTCCAGGCCGTGCATCCGGCAGTCCCACACGTCGGGGACCTCGGCGTCATCGGCCATCGGCACGGAGAACTCGTGGTCGCGCGGGCAACGGTAGATGGCGGTGCGTCGTGGTGCGAGGTCGTGGTTCCGGTCGGCCTCGTAGCTCGTCGAGCCGAGGCGGCTGCCACGCAGGACGCGATCTGCCATGCTTACTCCTTCAGTGAGACTGCAACAGTCCATGGTAACGATTCGGATTCGGCACGTCCACCTCGTCACCGCACGGGCGGGCCGGCGGCCGCACGGGCGCGAACCGGGCCGACGGTGCTACCTACCTAGAACGCGCGCCAGGTACGGATTAATCCATCGCCCGGCCGGATCGACCTCCCGCTGCAGGGCCCGGACCTCGTCGAAGCGCGGATAGCGGCCGCGCAGTCCGGCGGCGCCGAGGCTGTGCAGCTTGCCCCAGTGCGGGCGACCGCCGTGGCGAAGCAGGATCTCCTCGACCGCCAGGAAGTATCGGGCGAACGGGTCGCCGGTGAAGCGATGCACCGCGATGTAGGCGGTCGGCCGGCCGTAGGCGGTGGACAGCGGGATCTCGTCCGCCGCCGCGGTGCGGATCTCCAGCGGGAAGGAGATGCGCCACCGGTGGTGCTCGATGGCGGCACGGATGTCGCGGATCGCCCGGGGGAGCGCGTCCAGGTCGATGCCGTACTCCATCTCGCGGAACCGGACCCGGCGCGGGGAGGTGAACACGGCGGGGGAGAGGTCCGTGTACCGGCGGCGGGAGACCAGGTGTGCGGCGGCCCGGTTGATCGTCGGGACGAGCGCCGGCGCGGCGGTGCCGAGCAGGCAGGTCAGCTGGAACAGGCCGTTGCTGGTGACCTCGTCATCGGCGATCCGTCTCCATCGGGGCAGCGGGGCGGGGTCGGCGGTGATCGGCAGCCGTCGGTTCTCCTTGACCAGTGCACGATCGGTGTGCGGGAACAGGTAGAACTCCAGGTGGTCGGCCGTGCGGATCCGGTCGTCGAACTCCGCCAGCAGTGCGTCGATCGGTTCGGCGTGTTCGTCGGCGTCGAGCAGGAACGCCGGTACGCAGCGGAGCCGGATCCGGGTGAGGATGCCGAACGCTCCGAGGCCCAGGCGGGCGGCGGCGAACAGCTCCGGTGCGGTGCGTGCGTCCACGTCCATGACGCGGCCATTGGCGAGCACGAGCGTCAGGCCGGTCACCTGGCCGGCGAGTCCGGGGAACGTCAGGCCGGTGCCGTGGGTTCCGGTGGAGATCGCGCCCGCGATGGTCTGCCGGTCGATGTCGCCGAGGTTCTCCATCGCCAGACCGTGCGGGGCCAGCAGTGCGGGGATGTCCCGCAGTCGGGTGCCGGCGCCGAGCGTCACCTCGCCGGTGGCGGTATTCACGTGGTGCAGGCCGCTCAGCGCGTCGAGCGTCACCATGAGGTCGTCGGTGGCGGCGATCGGGGTGAACGAGTGTCCGGCGCCGACCGGGCGGATGGTGCGACCGGATCTGGCCGCCTGCATGACGAGGTCGACGACGGCCTCCTCGTTCGCGGGTGCGGCGTACTCGTGCGGACTGGCCGTCGCGATGCGACCCCAATTGCGCCATTGTCGCGCCATCAGAACACCTTTCCCTCGCCGCGGTAGGTCGGGACCATCTCCGTGATGCGACCGTCGTCGACGAGCACCATCTCTCGGAGGTGCTCGCACACCTCGCCGGACTTGGCGTGCCGGAACCAGACGTGTCCGCCGAGCGGCAGCGACCGGCCCGCGCTCCCGCGCAGCGGTGTCTGCACCTCCCCGGGGCCCTCCTGCGGCAGGTAGCGCAGGCCGGGCGGGTCGACGGGCACCGGGAGACGGTCCCGTCCGGGCGGGCCGGAGGCGATCCATCCACCGCCCGCGACGGTGACGATCCGACGTGCCGGTCGGCGCACCACCGGCAACACGAAGTACGCGGCCGGGTCGGGCCGGAATCCGAGGTAGTGGTCGAACAGTGCCGGGCCGAGGATCCCCGAACCAGCGGCGATCTCGGTGACCGACGGATCCGCTGCGGTCGATTCGATGGAGCCGGTCCCGCCGCCGTTGACGAACTCGAGATCGGCCACGTCGTTGATGGCCGCGACCACCGCCGGGCGTCGTTCCGTGAGCTCCCCGGCGGAGCGACGCTGCATGGCCCGGACGGCGCGCGCTCGCGGCGTGCGGCCGGCGTTGCCCACGCCGGCGATCTGCCCCTCGTAGGCCATCACGCCGACGAGGGCGAATCCGGGCATGACGACGATCCGCCGTGCCAGGGTGACGGCCTGGTCGGCGGTGCGGACCGGCGATCGCCGTGCGCCGAGGGTGACCAGCGGCCCTGCCGGTCGGTAGGCCGCATCGAGCTCCAGGCACACGCGGATGCGCGGCCGTCGGCCGGTGGGCGCGACCGACGCGATGAGGTCCAGGTGCTCGAGGCTGTCCACCATGATGGTGATGTTCTGGGTCGCCTCCTCGTCCGCGGCGAGGTCCGCCAGGGCCGCTCGGTCCACGGTGGGGTAGGCGACCAGCAGATCGGTGAATCCGCTGCGGGACAGCCAGAGTGCTTCGCGCAGCGAGTAGCAGAGCACGCCCCGGTAGCCGGGCTCGGCGAGCACCCGGGAGAGCAGCGGGCGCATGCGGATCGACTTGCTCGCCACGCGCAGCGGTTTGCCTCCGGCGCGGCGCCGGAGGTCGGCGATGTTGTGGCGCAGTGCCTGCGCGTCGAGGACCCCGAACGGGGGGTCCAGATCGGCGGTCGCCGCGCGCAGTGAGTCCTTCACGTGGTCCTCCCTTGACGCGTCAGGTGGTCGTGCTCCGACGCTTTACCCGGTCGTGCTCCGACGTTGCACTTGGTCCTCCGTGGACGCTTCACGCTGCCGTCCTCCGACGTTTCACGCTGCCCTCCTCCGGCGTTTCACGCTGCCCTCCTCCGACGTTTCACGCTGCCCTCCTCCGACGCTTGCCGACGGCGGCCAGGTCGGCCGCGAACGCGGTCAGGGTCTCCCGAGCGGCGGTCGAATCCCGGTCTACGGCGTAGTGCAGGGTCAGGCCGTCGACGATCGTCACCACCTGCCGCGCCAGGACCGGAAGTGGTCGGGTCCAGGTGATGTGCCGGACGGTCGCGATCCGTTCCAGGATCGCCGTGGCGGCGGTGAGGTAGCGCTCGTACTGCAACAGAGCGATGTCGCGGGCACGGTCGTCGCGCAGCGCGGACATGGTGATCTCGTACAGCACCTGGTGCGCTCCGGTATCGGATTCGACGAGCTCCCAATAGGCGTGGAGCGCTCGTGCGATCGCGTCCCTCAGGGTGCCCGTGCGGTCGATGACGGCATCCGCCGCCGCCATCTCCGCCGGCAACAGTCCGACGGCGACCTCGCGGAGCAGATCGTCCCGACTGGCGAAGCAATAGTGGAACACGCCCTGCGAGACACCGGCCTCCGCGCAGATGGCCCGAGTCGTGGCTGCCCGCAACCCGCCCCGGCTGAGCACGCGCCAGGCGGCGTCCATCAGCTGGTCACGGCGCTGCGCCACCGGAAGGTGCGACATGGGGCCTCCCTTCGTGGCCGCGGTTTCGCAACCGCATCCCCATAGCCGTGACCTTATGGTCACACGACTTGGTCGGTTGACCAAATACTTTCTGGAAATGCTTGACCGGCGCACTGGTCCGCGGAATAGTCACCGGATATGGATTCGGCTGTGACGGTGGACACGCGGCTGGTCTCGCACGGGCGGGCTGCGGCGACGGTCGCATTCTTCGCGCAGGGCTTCGTGTTCGCCGTCGTGCTGACGCATCTCGGCGCGTTCAAGGATCGCTGGGACGTCGGTGACCTGACCATCACGGTGATCATGTTCGCCGTGGCGGTGCTGGCCGCCGTCGGGTCGGCGCTCGCCGCGTGGTGCGCCTCGCACTGGGGGAGCGCCGGGGGACTTCGGATCGGTCTCGTCGCGATCGCTGCGGGCGTCCTCATTGTTGCGCTCGCGCCGTCGTTCGCGGTGTTCTGCGCGGGGCTGGGCGTCTACGGGCTCGGGTTGGGCTGCGTGGACGCGACGACCAACATGCAGGCGGTCGCGTGCGAGGCGCTGCAGGGGCGGTCCATCCTCACGTCGTTCCACGGGGCTTGGAGCGCCGGCGGCATTCTGGGCGCGCTGGAGACGTCCGGGACGGCCGGGTTGGGGTGGTCTCTCGGCGCCTCGCTCGGACCGGTGGCGATCGTCCCCGTCATCGCCGCCCTGACGCCGTTGCTGCCCTCCGGCGGATCGGTGGCCGGCGTCCCGGTGCCGGCCGGGGGATCGGTGGCCGGCGCCTCCGTGCCGGCTGGGGGATCGGTGGCCGGCGCCTCCGTGCCGGCTGGGGGATCGGCGAGCGGAGACCGCGTCATCCCGTGGCGCCCTCTGATCGTGCTCGGCATCGCCATCGTGCTGTTCTATATCGCAGACTCGGCGACGCAGTCGTGGTCGACCATCTATCTGCACGACGTCCTCGGTGCGGTGGACTCGGTGGCTCCGTTCGGGTATGCCGCCTACCAGGCGACGAGCCTGGTCTCCCGGCTCGCCGGCGATCACGTGGTGCGCCGGATCGGTGCGGTGACCGTGGTGCGCCTCGCGGCGGTCGTCGGTGGGGTGGGCCTACTCGCGGCAGTCATGGCGCCGGTGCCGTGGCTGGCCATCCTGGGATTCGGCGTGCTGGGCGTGGGTATCGCGGTGGTCGCGCCGTTGACGTTCGCTGCGGCGGGGCGGCTGGCGGCGGTGGACCACGCCGGGCACCGGATCGCCGATGCCGCGGTCCGCCGGGCGCGTGCGGATGCGATCATCGCCCGCGTCAACCAGTTCAACTATCTCGGATTCGTCCTCGGCGGGGTGCTGACCGGGCTCGTCGCGTCCGGGTCGAGCATGCGCGAAGGCTTCGTCGTTCCGCTCGTGGGCATCGTGCTGATCGTGCCGATCGCCCGGGCGTTCGCCGGCAGGCACCACGTGCGGGAACCGTCCGAGTCATCGCAGAACGGGGTGCAATCATGATCGAGACGACGCAGCCGGCGCGGACGACGGAGTCGGCGCAGCCAACGCAGCCGGCGCATTCGCCGGGAGCCGACGATGTCGTGGCCGGGCTCCCGGACGAATTCGTCTTCGGCGTAGCCACGGCGGCGGCACAGATCGAGGGCGCGGCAGCGGCGGATGGGCGCACCGCCTCGATCTGGGATGCGTTCGCCGCCGCACCGGGCAGGATCGTCGATGGTTCGACGCCGGATATCGGCTGCGACCACTATCGTCGCTGGCGGGAGGACGTGGCGCTGCTGGCGGACCTCGGCGTCGACGCCTATCGGTTCTCGCTGGCGTGGCCGCGGATCATGCCGGGCGGTCGCGGGCCGGTCAACACTGCCGGGATCGACTTTTACTCGCGGCTGATCGACGAACTGCTGGAGCATGGGATCGCGCCCTGGGTGACGTTGTTTCACTGGGACATGCCGGTCGAGGTGATGGAATCCGGCGGGTGGCTGGACCGCTCGAGCGTCGACGCGTTCGGCGACTACACCCGGGCCGCCGTGGATGCGTTCGGTGATCGCGTGGCCGCGTGGATGACGCTGAACGAACCGGTGGTGCATACCGGCTACGGATACGCGCTGGGGATCGAGGCGCCGGGCCTGACGTTGTTCGGAGGGGCGTTCCAGGCCGCGCACCATCAGCTGCTCGCCCATGGTCGGGCGGTGGAGATCTTGCGGCAGACGCCTGCGGCAGTCGGCATCGTCAACAATCACACGGTGGTCCGGCCGGCGTCGACGAAGGACGAGGATCTGCTCGCTGCCGGCATGTACGACCTCTATCACAATGGCCAGTACGCGCAGCCGGTGCTCGCGGGCGGCTACCCGGAGGCGCTGTCGATGCTGCCCGGCGCGGCGACGGACTGCGTGCATGACGGGGATCTGGAGGCGATCCGTGCCCCGCTGGACTTCTACGGAGTCAACTACTATCAGCCGACGGTGGTCGCGGCCGAGCCGGACAATCCCCATCTGCCGTTCACGTTCGTCGAGCCGACGACCGGCCGCATCACGGACAGCGGTTGGCCGGTGGACCCCGCCGCCATGACGGAGCTACTAACCGGGCTCGGCGAGCAGTATCCGGCGATGCCGAGCGTCTACATCACCGAGAACGGGTGCTCCTTCCGTGATGTCGAGGCGGGCGACGGCACGATCCGCGATGACGAGGATCGGATCTCCTACATCGATGACCATCTGCGGGCGGTCGCGGATGCGGTCGCGGCGGGTGTCGATATCCGCGGGTACTTCCACTGGACGCTGGTCGACAATTGGGAGTGGTCCCAGGGATTCACCGAGAAGTTCGGGCTGGTCCGGATGGATCCGGAGTCGCTGGACCGGCAGCCGCGACGGTCCTTCCGGCACTACCGCGATCTGATCGCGCGTCATCGCGACCGGGCCGCCGAGTAGCAACGGCGCGCAGCGGTCGCGGGCAGCGGTCGCGGGCAGCGGTGACCGGGAGATTCGCGGCAGCGGCTACCGCTGGCGGTGCCTGGTGATGGTGAACAGTGACGAAGACGGGCAGCGGCGACCGGTGGCGGTTGCGATCGCGCGATCGTCACTCGTCACCGTCGAGCAGCGAAAGCGTGCCCTCGCCGGATGACGGCCCGAGATTGCCGGTGCGATGGTGGGATCGGCACAGCACTTGATAGCGGACATCCCCGCTGCCGGCAGCAGTGTCGGCAACGACGACCTGCTGTCCTTCGGTGGCCACGATCCCGTCGACGACCCGCGCGTTGAATCGGCCAGGTCGTCCGCACCAGCACAGCACCTCGACCTGCAGCGGCACGATCTCGTCGGCCAGCTCGAACAACCGCATCGATCCGGGGAACATGCGGCCTCGGAAGTCCGTGGAGATGCCGAACGCGTACACGTCGACCTGGACGTCGTCGGCAAGCTGGGCGAGTTGTTCGATCTGGGCCGGTGTGAAGAATTGGGCTTCGTCGACGATCAGGTAGTCGACGCGCCGCCCGGCGGCCCAGCAGTTGCGCACCAGGTCGGCGATGTCGAGGTCGTCGCCCGCCTCGACGGCCGCGCGGCTGAGCCCCATCCGTGACGTGATGCGGCCGGCCCGGGACCGGTCGAGTCGGGTGAGCAGCAGCCCACGGCGCCCCTGCCGAGCGTGATTGTGGTCGACCTGGAGAGCGAGCGTCGACTTACCGCAATCCATCGGCCCGTAGAAGAACTTGACGACCCCGGCCGGTGGCATGCCACGCCGCGATCCGGCGGCAGGCACAGCGGACAACGCCGAGTCGCGATCGAAGGTGCGCTCCGAGGCCGGTGAGCCGGCCGACGGTGTGGGGTCGGCGGGACTGGAGGGATCGGCGGACGGGTCGCGGTGCGGTAGCTGGGCCACGAAGGCACTGTACGCGGACGGCGATTCCGCGGCAGTAGCGGCTCGCGGCACTGCGGAGGAGTGCGACGTGCCCCGAAGCGAGGCGCGCCGCGGGGCCCTGAAGCGCGGCTCAGTGCGATGCCCCGAAGCGAGGCGCGCCGCGGGGCCCTGAAGCGCGCCTCAGTGCGTGGGGTACTCCCAAGCACCGCGCGCAGTGCGCGGGGTGCACTGAAGCAGGCCGCGGCGGGTGAGGTGCAGTCAAGCGCGGCGCGTCCGTCGCCGTCGGCTGGGCTTAGAACGGCGGCGGGTCATCGATGGGCGTCGCACAGGCCCGCCCGTCACTGACCAAGGGATGACTGCTCTCCGTCGCGTACCGATGCCCTGTCGGGCTGGTCCAGGTGAGGCTGCCGTCCGACCCTGGTGTTGCGCGCCACGGCGTGAAGGTCTTGGCGTGATGGTGCACTCGGCAGAGCAGATCAAGATTGCAGGCGCAGGTCGCGCCGCCTTCGTCATAGGGATGGCGATGATCGATGTCGCAGCGCTCGGCAGCAGCCCGACAACCGGGGAACTGACATGTTCGATCGCGCGCGGTGACGTAGTGGTAGATCCTGTCCGGGGGTCGGTAGACGCGCCGGCCCGCGTCGATGACGCTGCCGCAGGTGCGGGATCGGGCCCGGTTGGTGGAGTGCATGCCCGGCCATCGCTCGTCGGGGCCGCTCCCGTCCGAGGCGGCGCCGACGTCGCCCGTGGCTCGACCGTCGGGGGAGGGCGCGGGTCGAGTGACCAGCGCGCGGATGGAGGCGGCCGAGGCGGCCAGGTCCCGAGCCGTGGCGGCGGTGATCACGCCGTATCCGGCGAGTTCGCCGGGGTGCTCGGCCAGCCCTGCCAAGGTAGCCGCGTCGATGTACACGTTCAGGCACGTGCGCCGACCTATCGCCCCGTCAGGGTCGACGTGACGGATCGCCCCGTCCGGATCATGGTCGCCAATCGCGTCGTCCGGATCGGCATGGTGGGTCACGCTGCCAGGGTCGGAATGACGGG
>CAZIIX010000006.1:12787-17589 GCA_964539345.1 uncultured Actinomycetes bacterium
TCCGTCGTGCCGGTGCCCGCGCCGCGGGACGCCCACCCGGGCTGCCGAGCACCGGGGAGCGATCCGGCGGGCCCATGGCCATGGTTCCCCTGGTCGGTGGACTGCCCACCGGATGTCGCTCCGGGAGTACTCGGCCAGGTCCAGGCCCTCGGGTCCAGCGAAGCGTGGCCGGTCGTGTCCAGGCTGTGGAACATGTCGACGAGGATGTCGGCGCGAAGTTGACTGGTGCCACGCCCGTCGGCCAGGCCGAGGGTCTTCAGGGTGGTGGCGGCATCGTCCAACACGCCGTACGCGAGTCTGGCGTCCGCGGCGTGCAGTACGCCGCGCAGCGTCGCCATGTCGTCCTCACCGGCTTCGATGCTCACCCCTCGCCGTTGGCGCGCCTGCGCCGCCTTCTCGGCCGCGGCCTCCGGGTCGATATCGATGATGCACTGGGTGATCAGGTTGCGTAACGAGGTCGGGGTACGCCCCGCCGCGAGAGGCAGCACGCGTTCCTCCACCGCTTGCCGGACCGCTGGCGGAAGGTCGCGGGTGCCGTCAGCGATCAGCCGGGCGCGGTAGCCGTCCAGTTCCCCGGCCTGTTGCGCGGACAGCGTCGTCGCCAGATCGTCGACCATCGACAGCGCACGCTCAGTGTGGATGCGAGCAGTGATCGGTGACATACCCAGAAGACACCCGATCTCCATCGACGCCAGCCGTGCGGCGGTGTCCGACAGAGCGGCGTTCCAGCCGGGACGGGCGGAGAGCGCATCCAGGTCGGGTTGCCCGAACCGATCCCGCGGCAAGCGTCCCCACACACACGCATCCAGATCATCACCGGTGACGTCGACCAGGTCATCATCGATCACCGCTGCGCCCGGCAGCTCCGCGACCAGGTTCTCCAGTGGCTGGATTCCGCTACGGCCCCTCCCGGCCACACATGCCCGCACCAGGGCGCGCCCCGACACCGCCACGCCGGGCCGCGCGAATGCGGCCAGCCAGCGCTGTTGTACTGCCTGCATATGCCCGATCAGGCGCTCGCAGCCCCGAATCCCGGCCAGCAGCGCGGTCGTGTCGCCGGACTCGGCGAGCGCGTCCGGATCGGTGAGACCGATCGCGGTGAGCAGACCGCCGATACTGATGGCGTCCCCATCCTGGATGCCGTCCCGGCCATTGACGATCTGTTCACGCTGAAAGTTCGCCGCCGCGATCCACACCCATTCCGGTTCGACGAACTCGTCGTCAACATCGTCGGGCAGGCGTGCTGCGTCACCAGCGGGCAGTGATGCGTCCGGGTCCATTCGGTGAGATGAAGGCGCGGAGGCGGCGGTCGAGGCGTTCGCCACTGGTGTGCTCATCCCGACCCTCCTCGACACTGCCGCCATCTGCTGGTACCGTCATTGTATCATACACGTGTTCGATACGAAGGAGGAATTTCCGTGAGCAGCGATTCACTCCCACACCAACGACTGAACACCAGGGGTCCGACAGTGACCGGTTCGGCGCTCCCGGCGTGGCTACTGCCACTGTCCGCGCGCGGCCAACAGGTCCCGCAGCAGGTCCGGCCGATCCGTCACGATCCCGTCCACGCCGAGGTCGAGCAGACGCTCCATCGCGTCGCGGTCGTTGATCGTCCAGACATGCACCTCCAGGCCGGAACGGTGCATCGCGTTGATGAAGCGTGGAGTGACGACCTGGACCCTGCGAAATCGCAGCGGAACCTGCGCGGCGATGGCACCGCGGGCCGTGATCCTCCTGCCGATCCGCGCAGCGCCCATCGCGCGCGCCACCTCGCGAGGGCCCAGCGACGTCGCCAGACGCGGGCCGGCTGCCGCACGCAGCGTGGACAGCCGGGCGGACGAGAACGAGCCGACGCACACGCGGTCGATGACGCTGCCCTCGCGCAGCAGATCGAGGAGGGGGCCGACCACCTCGTCACTCTTGGGATCGATATTGAACCGGGCGTCCGGGCAGTGTTCCAGGACCTCGGCCATCGTCGGGATAGGTTCCTTGCCGCCGATGCGCACGTCACGAAGCTCGGAATAGCTGCGCCGCGCGATGGGGCCGGCCGCGTCGGTCACACGGTCCAGTCGATCGTCGTGGAACGCGACGACGACCCCATCGGACGTGAGGTGGACGTCGGTCTCCAGATAGCTGATGCCCTCGGCGACCGCACGGCGGAACGCCGCGAGCGAGTTCTCACAACCGGCAAGGTCCCCGACGTGCCATCCGCGATGGGCGAACACACGAGGTGCGGGCTGAGCGGTGACGAAGGCGTGGCTCATTCATCGAGTTTCGCAGAAGCCCGGCCGACGCGCCGCCACAGCGCACGGACTCGCTGGGCGGCGCGCCGTAGTCTGGCGTCACTATGGTCCTTGACACGCCGCGCACCCACCACCCGCACACGCCCGCCGAACGATGCCTGTGGTGCGGCCGACGCCTGCCCGAGTCCGTCGGGACCGGCCGTCGACGCCGCTACTGCGGCCAGGCCTGCCGGCAGCGCGCCTACGAGAACCGCACGGCCCTGCACCGCAGCACCATCCCCGACGACGCCGTGGTGCTCACGTCCGACGAGGTCGCAGGGCTGGCCGACCGGCTCTACCAGATGCGGTGCGCAGCAGAGGATGTGGCGACGGCGCTGCAAGAATCGGCCCCGGCCCGTGAACTCTCGACGTTGGTCGATGTCTTACTGGACGCCGCGCGCGAGGCCGAGCGGCTGCGCTGAACAGGCACGTCGGCGCCGCTCCGTCGAGCCAGCCGGCGCGTTCGCACACAGCCACCGCACCGCCGCGCGCTCAGAACAGTCCCTGACCACTCACGGGGTCGGCGGACTCGAACAACGCGCTGACCGATTCTCCGTCATGGATACGGCGGACCGCCTCGGCCAGGGCGGGTGCGATGGAGAGCACGGTGAGTTTGTCGGACTTCTCGGCGTCGGCGATGGGAACCGTGTTGGTGCAGACGATCTCGACGACCTCCGGCAACGCGCCGATGCGTTCCAGCGCGCCGTCGGCGAACAGCCCATGGGTGCAGGCGACACGGATCGAGCGCACCTGCCGGTCCCGCAGCACTCGAATCAGCTCGACAGTCGTGCTGCCCCGGGCGATCTCGTCATCCAGGATGATGACGTCCCGGCCGTCGACGTCACCGATGATGGAGCTGATCGTCACCTTGTCTCCCGCGGCGCGCTGCTTGGCGCCGGCCGCCACGTCGGTGCCGAGCATCCGGGCGAACGCCGCGGCCTCCTTCGCGTTGCCCAGGTCGGGGGAGACCACGGTGGTACGCGAGAGGTCCTCGCTGGCGAAGTGCGCGGCGAGTTCGCGCAGCGCATGCAGATGGTCGACCGGGACCGAGAAGAATCCGTGCACCTGGGGGGAGTGCAGCGTCATCGTCAGGACCCGGCTCGCGCCCGCCGTGACCATCAGATCGGCGATCAGCCGGCCGCCGATGGAGATTCGCGGTGCGTCCTTCTTGTCGCTTCGGGCGTAGGCGTAGTGGGGGAGGACGACGGTGGTGCGGGCGGCGGATGCCCCTCGCGCTGCGTCGAGCATCAGCAGGAGTTCGACGAGGTTCTCCTGCACCGGCGCCACGAGGGGCTGGATGATGAACACGTCCCGTTCCCGACAGTTCGCCTGCAGCTGCACCTCGAGGCAGTCGTTGGCGAATCGTTGCAATCGGACGGGAGATACGGGCACGCCAAGCTCGGAACACACCTCGGCGGTGAGCTCGGGATGGGCGCTGCCGGAGAACACCACGATGTCGCGCACAGCAATAGCGTGCCAGATCACCCGTCCGCGCGCGCGTCGCCCCCCGGCATGTCGGCCTGCCTCTAGAGTACGGGGCATGAGCACATCCGAGAACCGCCGAACCGTGACGATCGAACGCATCGGAGAGCGAGCGTACCGTGCCCGAAATGCCCGAGGTGGCGAGCTGGAGTTCGGCGGTGGTTCCGGCGACGATTTCACACCGGTCGAGCTGCTGCTGACGGCGATCGGCGGCTGTAGCGGCATCGACGTGGACATCATCACCGGGCGACGCGCGACCGCCAGCAGCTTCCGCATCACGGTCGGTGCCGACAAGATCCGCGATGACGACGGGAATCATCTGAGCAACGTCGAGGTCACCTTCGACATCGTGTTCCCGGACGGTGATGACGGAGACGCTGCGCGAACGGTTCTTCCGGAGGCTGTACGTAAGTCGCACGACAGGCTGTGCACGGTCAGCCGGACCGTCGAACTCGAGACGCCGGTGACCACGAGGATCGCCGATCACTGATCTCGGCCGGTCGATCCTGCACTCGGCGGCAGCCATCATGCACACGGTGTTTCGTCACGTGACGTTTTACTGCTGGGGCGACCGGGGATGACGGAGGACCGTGCCGGGGCAGATCCAGTGCCACCGACAGACGCGACGGGCGCGACCGCTCATCGGGCGCGGTTCCGTTCCGGCCGCACTGGCCATGGCCCAGGCGTTCCGGCCGCACTGGTCATGGCCGAGACGTTCCGGTCGCGTCTGCGGCAGGGTCGCGCGGCCGACCGACGTCACCGCGCCGCTCGCACGGCGACTGGCCATCAGGTCCGAGCGGATCGACGCGACGGCGCGGTGGCCCGGCGTTGCGCTCGGGAGTCAGTGACAGCGGCGATGATGCCAGGCCGGTGGGCGCCGGAGCATGCTGTCGTGGCGGTTGGCGCCGGAGCATGCAGTCGTGGCGCGTGACGTGGCGCATGACGTGGCCCCTTCTCCGCCCGCGTCCCGATAGTTGTCCGATAATGTACATTATGTCAACTAATGAGGCGCGGCCCACTGGCGGGCCCTTCCCCCGG
>CAZIIX010000006.1:17689-29920 GCA_964539345.1 uncultured Actinomycetes bacterium
TGTACACGTTCACGGGCGGGGCGCCGCCGACGCTCGATGAGTTGCGGGGCCGCTATGCGGCGCAGTCCGTGGGCCGCTCCGCCGACGGCCGGCAATGGTGGTGCAACTGGATCGTGACCACGGGCGACGATGCTCATCCGGTCGGCTACGTCCAGGCGACTGCGCAGTCCGGGCCGGACACCTCCGACGGCGCGCTGCAGGCGGAACTCGCCTGGGTCATCGGGTCCCGGCACCAGGGCCGCGGCCTGGCCACCGACGCGGCACGCGGCATGGTCGCGTTCCTCACCGAGCGCGGCGTGACCCGTTTCATCGCGCATATCCATCCGAACCATGTCGCGTCGGCCCGCGTCGCCTCACGGCTCGGGATGCACCGCACAGGCGACATGCTCGACGGCGAGAACCAGTGGATGCTCGACCGCTCCGGGACTGGCTAGCCGGCCGGCCGCGGTACGCTGCTGCCATGCGCGGCGGACCGGGCGAACGGGGAGGACCGCCCGGACCGGAGGACTTTCACATCATCGGCCCGGACGGTACACCGGAGCACCCCGCCGAAATGACCGCCGAGATCACGGCCGGCGCACCGTCTTCCGGTCCGCACGACAATCCCAGCAGCCGTCCTGGACCGCCGGGTGGGCAGCGCTGGATCGTGCTGGCGGTCGTCGCGGCGCTGACCTTCGCTCTCGGCATCGCCGTGGGCCACCACCTCGGCCGGTCCGGCGCCGACAACGCGGACTCGCCCTCCGCCCCGACCTACTCCGGGCACGCCACCGTCACCACACCAGCGTCGGGTATGACGCCGTCCTCGGGCGCCTCTCCCCTCGGACCGAGCACCACCGCGCCGGGCCCGGAACAGCAGCCCGGCGATGGCCCGTCCGGCCCGGCCCAATGGACCGCCTTCACGGCCCAGCCGGCGCAGCCGTTCGCCGAAGCGCCCGGGCCGTGCGGCAGCCCGTCCTACATCGCCCAGGTCGGCTACACGACCCGCCTGCCCCAGCCGGTGGACGTGACGATCCTGGTCGGGTCGCATCCGCACCGGCTCGACCTGCGCAGCGGAACACTCGGTCCGGCGATCGTCGACGTGCCTGACGACCGCGTCGTCACCGACATCGCGCTCGATCACGGGGACCTCGTCATCGCCGACCGGGCCTGCACCGACCTGATGTCCGCCGCCGTCGCACGCGTGGACGCCGATGGCACGGCGCACCCCGTGTCACTACCGGACGGTCTGCTGGCCCTCGGCGAGCTGCTCACCGTGGACGGCCGCGTCTGGGCCGTCCTGCACTCCCCCGACGCCGACGCCACCGGCGTCCGGCGAGTTACCCTGCTCGCCGCGGACTCCACCGGTGACACCAGGCAGCTTCCCGCCGGATTCAACGTCACCGGGTCCTGGCGGAACCTCCTGGTCGGCTCCCTCGACCCGATCCATTCGCAAGGCACCGTGGCGGTTTACGACGTCACGCAGCACGACCGGCCGCACGTGATCAGCGACAGCGCACGGGAGTTCGTGGTCGGCGACGGTTTCGTGCTGTGGCGGGAGAAGTGCCAGCGGCACTGCACGATCCACCGCTACGACCTGTCGACCGGCGAGGACACGACGATCGTGAGCGCGGCGGACTCGGCGCTGGTGGGCTGGCGGGCGGCCAGTCCGGACGGCACTCGGATCGTCGGCGCCGCCATCGACCCGAACGGCCCGGCGGGAGTCAGCGTGCGCGTGTTGGACCTGACAGCCGGCACGATCGGCAGCCCGCCCGGCCTGCGCCTCGGTGCCGCCTATCCGGCGCTTGCCTTCTCCCCCGATTCGCGCTGGCTGATCGTCGCCGTGCCGACCCTCATCGGCGGCCGGGTCCTGCTCTACGACCGCGACCTGCACGGACCCTACGATGCCGGCGTCGCCATCCCCGGCCCGCAGAACGGCTTGCTGCCCATGCGCCTCGTCCCGGGCGACGACGCCGGATGACCGGCGAACTGTGCCGATCGCTCGGCTGGAACCCAGACACCGACCGGCTGGTCGACACTGCGGATGACCCCGGAGTGCTACATGGTGCTACAATGACGATGTGACGACGATCAGCCAGCGGGAGCTTCGCAACGACAACGCCGAGATCATCCGCGGTGTCGAGCGCGGTGAGAGCTACACGATCACTCGACGAGGCGTGCCGATCGCCCGGCTGGAACCCGTCCATCAGCCGGTCGATCTGCAGTGCGTCCGACCAGCCACGGAGAGGCTACGTTTCGCGGATCTACCGCGAGTGGACAGCCCTGCGCCGATCGCGACCATCCTGGACGATCTGCGGGACGATCGGTGAGCCAGTGGTACATCGACACGTCGGCGGCAGCGAAACTTCTCATAGACGAGGCCGAGTCCGATGCGCTGGCCGCGGAATTGGACGCGACGCATCCTGAACTCGCCGCCTGCTACGTCCTCGAGACGGAGTTGCGCCGCATGGTCTCACGCGTCCCGGCTCTGGACCAGGCTGCGGTCACGACGCTGCTGACCGGGATCGACCTGTACGAGGTGCCCCCGTCACTGTTTCGCGAGGCGGGGCTCCTCGACGGCAGTACCCTCCGCTCGCTGGACGCCATTCACCTGGCAGCAGCGATCCGCATCGGCGTGGACGGCCTGCTCACCTATGACCGGCGCATGGCCGTAGCCGCCCATGACCGCGGCCTGACGGTCATATCACCGGGAGCAGATCCGGCGGCCCCGGCGGCCCCGGCACCAGGTTGACATCGGTCGCCGCGACCTCTGTCACTGGATCCCGTTGGAGATCAACCGGTTCAGTGCGTCCACCGCATCCTGTTCGCCGGTGACACGCACCTCTCCCCCGCGGGTCCATGCCCATCGCGCCAGGTCCTGCGCAGGAGCCGTCGCGGTCACTCGCGCCGTGGCACCGGTAGCTGCCGGAACCGCGTGCGGCTCGTCATAGGACTTTCCGGACTCAGGTCCGACCCCGGCCCAGTGGCCGACGTCGACCAGCCATCGCTCGCCGGTGTCCGAGGCGACGAACTCCGCGATGGCCAAGGTCTCGTGCGACGCCCAGTCGGGGATCCAGCCCCACATCACCTCGATGCAATGCTGCACGGCAAGCGATGCCGACGCTGTCGGGATCGGCGAGACTGCCTGCCCCGCAGTGAGTTCGGCATCGACGCGGTGCATCGTCGCCTCGCAGACCTGCATGCGCCGGGTGAAGCCGACGGTCTGGTCCTCGTCCCACCAGCTCCAGCGGGCCTCGTCATTGCCGAGAACCTCGAGCTGCTCGGTGAGCGCCGCCGTGGCCCGTTCGCGCATCGGGAGCATCTCGGCGATGGACGCGGGCCGCTCCGGCGGCGACTCCTCGATGGCCTGTACGTCGGGCCCCTCGGTCACTCCGCCGGCAAGGATGCGCGCCCAGAAGTCGTGCACCTCGACCAGGTGCCACAGCAGGTCCGCGGCGTTCCAGTCGGGGCAGGTCGGGCATCGGGCGGCGGGTTCGGTGTCCGCCAGGACCGCGGCGAATCTCTCCGCCTCGGCGCGAATGACGTCGATCCGGTCCCGGTCTTCGGACGTGAGCAACGCTGGCATCGGTGAGGTACCCCCTTGGTGTCGGCGCGTGGGCGCACAGTGCGTGGACGGGCGAGAGCTCTAACCCCCGGCGATGGATCCGACGATCAGGAACGGTTCCGTTCCGGCCGCGACGCTATCAGGGACCGGGGCATCCAGCGGCTCGTGGGAGAGGTCCTGCTCGGCGCCGAAGTAGCGCACGAATGGGCGCCGCGGCCCGCGGTCATGGTCGCGAATAGCCCCGCGCAGCACCGGGTATCGCTCCTCGATGGCGTCCAGCACGCCACCGATGGTCACCGGGGGCGGCGCCTCGACCTGCACCTCGCTGGGCGCGTTCGCGAGGCTGCACAGGTGACCGGGCAGGGTCACACGAACCGGCGTCATGTCGCTCATGGCAGCGTTTGCACCTCCACCGACAGCACCGGCGGTAGGTCGCGCACGATCGGCTCCCAGGAGTCGCCGGAATCCGCCGAGGCGTACACCTGCCCGCCGGTCGTTCCGAAGTAGATGCCGCAGTCGTCCAGGGAGTCGACGGCCATCGCATCGCGCAGCACATTGACGTAGCAATGTTGTTGCGGCAGACCGGATGTCAGTGGTTCCCACTCCCCTCCCCCGGTCCGGCTGCGGTAGACACGCAGCGCGCCGTCCAGCGGCACGTGGAACTCGTCGCTGGTGATGGGCACGACGTAGACGGTCTCCGGTTCGTGCGCGTGCACGTCGATGGCGAACCCGAAGTCGGTGGGCAGGTCGCCGCTGACCTCGTGCCAGTTGTCCCCGGCGTCGTCGGTGCGCAGCACGTCCCAATGCTTCTGCATGAACAGCGTCGCCGGCCGGTCCGGGTGCATGGCCAGCCGGTGGACGCAGTGCCCGACCTCGGCATCCTGGTCCGGCATGTGCCCGGAGTTCAGGCCGCGGTTGATCGCCTTCCAGGACGCGCCGCCGTCGTCGGTGCGGAACGCGCCGGCCGCGGAGATCGCGACGTACATCCGGTCGGTGTCGGCCGGGTCGAGTTTGATGGTGTGCAAACACATTCCGCCCGCTCCGGGCGCCCACTCCGGCCCCCGAATGTCGCGCAGCGCCGGGAACTCGCGCCAGCTGGCTCCGCCATCGTCGGACCGGAACAGCGCGGCGTCCTCCACGCCTGCCCACACGACGTCCGGATCGGTGAACGACGGTTCCAAGTGCCACACGCGGGTGAACTCCCACGGCCGTGGGGTCCCGTCGTACCATTGGTGGGTGCCCGGATCCCCGTCATAGGCGAATTTGTTGTCGACGGCGGTCCAGGTGCGCCCACCGTCATCGGATCGCTGCATCTGTTGCCCGAACCAGCCGTTGGACTGCGATGCCCACAGCCGCGACGGGTCGGCGGGCGAAGCCGCTACGTGGTAGATCTCCCAGCCGGGAAACTGCGGTCCGGTCACCTGCCAGTCGCGCCGTGCCCCGTCGGATTCGAGCAGGAACGCACCCTTGCGCGTGCCCACCAAAATGCGTACTCCGGTCATGATGTTCTCCCCGTCAGCCGTGCGGCGTGCTCGGCACGTCCCAGCCCAGACCTTCGTTTCAGCCAACACCAGCAGCGCGGCGATGTCCAGAGGTTTCCGGTCGCGGCGATCGGTACCGGATCACTCGTGTGCGCCGCCGGAACCACCCCCGCCACGCATGCCGCCCGCACCGGTCGAGGACATCTGCAACGCCTGTTCCAGTGCCTGCCCGCCGATCTCGTGCTCGATCTGCTCCAGTGACCGGTTCTTGGTCTCCGGAACCTTCGCGCGGAAGAAGATGATGGCCAGCACGCCGATCGCGGCGTAGATCCAGAACGTCGGCCCGCGGCCGATCAGGTCGGCCTCCTGCAGGAAGTAGTAGGACACCAGGAAGTTCGCGCCCCAGTTGAAGATCGTCGCGATCGACATGGCGCTGCTGCGGAACGACAGCGGGTAGATCTCGGAGATCATCAGCCAGAACACCGGGCCGAGCCCGATCGCGAAACCGACGATGTACACCACCACGCACACCAGTCCGAGCCACGGCACTGCATCCTGCATCGCATCGAAGTGGAAGTACGCGCCGAGCACGATCAGCGATACGGTCAGGATCACGGTGCCCACGGTCAGCAGCACACGCCGTCCGACCCGGTCGAGCAGCAACACCGCGACGATGGTGAAGATGAAGTTGGTCAGCCCGACCACGATGGCCAGCGTCACGGACTGATCGGTGTCGAAGCCGACGGACTTGATGATGTTGCTGGCGAAGTAGATGACGGTGTTGACGCCGACGAACTGCTGGAACACCGCCAACCCGATGCCGATCCACAGCAGCGTGCGGATCTTGGTGCGGAACAGGTCGACGAGGCTCCACCGGTTCTCCTGCTGCGTGACGTCCTGGATCTGCTCGATCTCGCCGTCGATATCGGCGTCGTCGTCGCGGGTGCGGCGCAGCACCTCGCGCGCCTCGTCGACGCGGCCGCGGGCGACGAGCCAGCGCGGACTGTACGGCACGAAGATCATGCTGATGGCCAGTGCCGCACCGGGAACCACGGCGATGCCGAACATCCAGCGCCAGTTGTCCGGCGCCCCCTTGAGCGCGTAGCCGGCGATGTAGGCCAGCAGGATGCCGAACGTGACCATGAGCTGGTTGAACGTGACGGTGCCGCCGCGCACCCTCGGCGGGGTCTGCTCGGAGATGTACATCGGCGAGACGAAGGAGGCGGTTCCTTCCGCCAGGCCGAGGACGAAGCGCGCCGCGATCAGCCACTCGACGTTCATGGCGAACGCCGCCGCCAGGGCGCCGATCACGTAGACGCATCCGGACAGGCACTTGGTCCACTTGCGGCTGATCCGCTTCGAGAGGTACCCGGAGATGACCGCGCCGACCATCGCCCCGATCAGCAGGGAGGCAACGATCCAGGACGATTCGACGGTGGACGCGTCCAGGTCCTTGGTCAGGTACGGCAGCGCCTGGCCGACGATGCCGGTGTCGTAGCCGAACAGGAATCCGCCGAGCGCGGCAAGCAGCGCGATACCGGAGACGAACCGGTTCTTGCCGGACAGGGCGAAGCGCAGGAAGGAGAACCGGGACTCGCCGGACGATTCGCCGGAGCCGCTGCTGGGGTCGTGCTGCTCCGCGTCGGCCGTGGTCTCCGTTTCGTCCTGCACCATGTGGGGTGCGGTACCCCCTCGCCCGTTTCCCGAAACGATCCGGCGGCGTCTCGCAACGGCCGGGCGCCGGCCGGTATCGCGTCTCGGTATTGTCGGTGCCGTGCGGGAGCAGCAGCGGCGGATCGCCCGGGAATTGGGAGTGCGAGCCTCGATCGACGCTGCCGCCGAGGTCGACGCCCGCGTGGGCTTCCTCGCCGACTACCTACGCTCCGCCTCCGGGCGCGGGTTCGTATTGGGCATCTCGGGCGGGCAGGACAGCTCGCTGGCCGGCAGACTCGCGCAGCTCGCGGTCGAGCGGGTGCGGGACGCCGGCGGTGACGCGTCGTTCGTGGCGGTCCGCCTGCCCTATGGAGTGCAGGCCGACGAGGCGGATGCGCAGGCGGCACTGGGATTCATCCGGCCGGACCGCACGGTCACCGTCGATATCAGGCCGGCATCCGACGCCATCAGCGCCGCGACCGCGAGCGGGTTGGGAGCCGGGTATGACGGTGGTCCCGGCGATGCCCCCCGCGCTGCCGGCGATGATCGTGGATCGGGGGTCTCCGGCGGTGCCAGCCATGACGGGGCCTGCGGGCTGCGCGATTTCGTGCGCGGCAACGTCAAGGCGCGGATGCGCATGGTGGCGCAGTTCGCGATCGCCGGTCAGCTCGGCCTCATCGTCATCGGCACCGATCATGCGGCCGAGGCCGTGACGGGCTTCTACACCAAATTCGGTGACGGCGCCGCGGACGTCATCCCGTTGTCCGGGCTGACGAAGCGGCAAGGGGCGGCGCTGTTGCAGCATCTCGGAGCGCCGGAAGCGTTGTGGCGCAAGGTGCCCACCGCCGATCTGGAGGACGAGCACCCCGGCCAGCCGGACGAGGTCGCGCTCGGCGTCACGTACCAGCACATCGACGACTACCTCGAGGGCCGGGACGTGCCGGAGGACGCTGCCGCCCGCATCGAACACCTCCACCGGACCTCGCGGCACAAGCGGGCGCTGCCCGTCACCCCCGCCGACGACTGGTGGCGCGGGTAGGACCGACCCGCTGCGTCACGCCACTTTAAGAGTTTTCACAGCCTGCCACCTAGCATTCCGCGACAAGCGACGAAGGGATGCGAGCATGGGTCAACGGCGGCGGTTGGCGGCGGTTGCGATGGGTGTGGTCGTCGGCTCGATGGTCCTGGTGGCCTGTCAGGACGAGCAGCCCGGGAGCGCACAGGCCGGATCCGCGCCGGTAACGGCGGCCGTGAGCGAGGCGGAGGGCGGCACCGGGGAGAGTTCGACGACCACCACGGGGACGTCTCCGGTGTCCTCGTCGATGTCCGCGCCGATGTCGCCGGCGACCAGCAGCACCGTCGCACCGTCCACGGCACCGCCCGATCTCACCGCCGATCCGACGAGCGAGCAACCGCCATCGCCGCCGCCCGCGACCACGCCGCCTCCGGCGAGCACGACGTCGGCGTCTCCGAGCACACTGACCCTCACCAGTAGTGCGCCCGCGACCGACCCGATCGCCTGCCTGTATGACACGTGGACGATGAGCAACCCGGTGTTCGGTGCGGTGATGGACGAGGTCTCCGGCGGTATCGCGACGGACGCGGTCAGCGGCGCTGCCACCATCACCTTCCATCCGGACGGCACCTTCGAGGGCCGATACGACAACTGGACCCATGAGCTGGAGGCGGCCGAGGGCGCGATGACGATCGTCCGGAACGGCGTCGACACGGGGACATTCGTCGCCACCGAGGACGGCACGCTCACCATCACCGAGGAAGTGATGTCGTCGACCATCTCGATGACGATCGAGACGCCCGGGGGAAAGATGGCCGTCAACCCCGGTCCGTCCGATCCACAGACCTCGACGGCGACCTATGACTGCGAAGCCGGCAGCGACATCATGACCGTGGTGCAGGACGGGCAGACGATGGTACTCGGCCGCGGGTCCGTGCTCGAGTAGCCCGCCGGCGCCGCGAGCCTCGGCGGGCGGCCCGGTGACTCCACGGTTAGGGTGGATTGTCTGGTGCGACCCGGCCTCATGTTGTGCCGCGTGCTGGCGAAGGGTGCGACGAGGCGCATCGCACTACAGGCGTGACGCTGTCAGCATCGAAACCATGCGCATCGTCGATTCGCTCGGTGCGTGACCTGCCCGATCGCTTCGCCGCTCCTGCAGACACGGCGGTGCATTTTGATACCATCGCCTCATGGCGATGACGTTGCGGCTCCCCCGTGAGCTTGATGACGCCCTGCGGGCCATTGCCGCCGAGGAGCATCGGAGTATGCAACAGCAAGTGACCCATGCCGTGGAGATGTACCTCGCACAGCGTGAGACCGCCGAGATCAAGGCGGACCCAGAAACGTTGCGGGCCTTGGCCGAGGCGCAGGAGTCAGTGCGCGTCGGCGATGTCGTGTTCGGCACTGATGCTGCCCGCGCGTTGGTTCGCGACCGCCGGGACGGGTGATAGAGCACTATGAGCTCGGAACCGCCGCCCCGGCTCGGCGGGCCCTTGCTGATCGGCTTCCGCCCGATGTGGCTGCGGCGGCCGTCGAATTCTTGACCGGCCCGCTACTGGAACACCCTCGTCGGGTCGGCAAAGCGCTCCGTGAGGAACTCGTGGGTATCTATAGCGCGCGCTTGGGCACCTCGTGGAGGGTGCTGTACGAGATCGACGATGATCGCGGGGCTGTCATCGTCCTCGACATCCGACCCCGGGCCAGCGCATACCGCCCTCAGTGAGAACCTCGTCATACCTCGTCAGACCTCGGCGCCCTGACCGGCGAACTGGGTGCGGTACAGGTCCGCGTACAGCCCGTCGACGGCGAGCAGCTCGGCATGTGTCCCCCGCTCGACGATCCGCCCCGCGTCCAGCACCAGGATCTGGTCGGCCTGGCGCACCGTGGACAACCGGTGCGCGATGACCAGCGACGTCCGCCCGGCCAGCGCCGTCGCGAACGCGCGCTGCACCGCCGCCTCCGACTCGGAATCCAGGTGCGCCGTCGCCTCGTCGAGCACCACGATCCGCGGCGCCGCCAGCAGCAGCCGCGCGATCGCGAGCCGCTGCTTCTCCCCACCCGACAGGCGATATCCGCGGTCACCGACGACGGTGTCCAGACCCTGCGGCAGCGCCCGCACCATCGCCGCGATCTGCGCGCCCTCCACCGCCGCCCACATCTCGCCGTCGGTCGCATCCGGATTGGCGTACAGCAGATTTGCCCGGATCGTGTCATGGAACAGGTGCGCATCCTGGGTGACGTAGCCAACGGTGTCCCGGATCGAGGCGAACGTCGCGCGGCGCACATCGGTCCCGGCCAACAGCACCGTGCCGGAACTCGGGTCGTACAGCCGGCTCACCAACTGGCTGACGGTCGTCTTGCCCGCCCCCGACGGGCCGACCAGCGCCACCAGCGACCCCGGCGGGGCCGAGAAGCTGACGTCGTGCAGCACCTCGACATTCGCCGTGTCATCGAGTTCGTCGGTCGCCTCCAGCGACGCGAGCGAGACCTCCTCCGCGGTCGGATAGGTGAAGCTGACGCCGCGGAACTCGATCCCGGCCTCGCCGGCCGGCAGCGGCACGGCGTCATCGCGCTCGGCGACCGCCGACTTCAGGTCCAGCACCTCGAAGATGCGATCGAAGGCCACCAGCGCCGTCATCACATCCACGTTGACGTTGGACAGCGACGTGAGCGGCCCGTACAGGCGGGTCAGGTACGCCGTCAGCGCGACCACCGTGCCGACGTCCAGCCCACCGCGGACCGCCTCGACACCGCCCCAGCCGTAGACCAGCGCGGTCGCCAACGACGCGACCAGCATCAGCGCGGCGAAGAACACCCGGCCGTACATGGCGCTGCGGACCCCGATGTCCCGCACCCGCGCGGCCTTCCCGCTGAATTCGCGGTCCTCGACCTCCGGCCGGCCGAAGATCTTCACCAGCAGCGCGCCGGAGACATTGAACCGCTCGGTGGTCATCGTGTTCATCGACGCGTTGAGCTGATAGCTCTCGCGGGTGATCGCCTGCAACCTGCGCCCGATCCACCGCGCCGGGAACAGGAACAGCGGCAGCAGCACCAGCGCCACCAGGGTAATCTGCCAGGACAGCGTGAACATCACCGCGAGCGTGATGGTGAGCGTGAAGACGCTGCTCACCAGGTTCATCAGAGTGGTGGTGAACACCCGCTGAGCGCCGAGCACGTCGGTGTTGATGCGGCTGATCAGCGCACCGGTCTGGGTGCGGGTGAAGAACGCGATCGGCATACGCTGGATGTGCGAGAAGACCTGGGATCGCAGGTCGTAGATCAGGCCCTCCCCGACCCGCGCCGAACAGAACCGCTCGGCCAGCGACAGGGCTGCCGTCATGATGGCGAGCGCCGCCACGATCAGCGCGAGGGAGACGATGAGCGCGATGTCCTCGCCGAGGATGCCCTGGTTGATGATCGCCCGGTAGATCAGCGGGTTCGCCGCGCCGACGCCCGCGTCGATGACGAGCAGCACCAGCAGCAGACCCAGGATCCTGCGGTACGGCTTCGCGAAGCGCACGATGCGCCGCAGGGTTCCCTTCGGGAGCTTCTGCGCCGTGACCGACCGGTCCTTGGAGAACGACCGCATCGCATGCCAGCCGCCCATCGCGCCCATCGTCATGACCTGCTCCCTCCGTCACCGATGACGAGCCTGCCACCGCGGGGCGGATCGCCGCATGTCAGATAGCGGCACATGGGGGCACTGCGCGGCGCTGCACGTGCCGCGACATTTCGGACACCGGTGCCGGCGCAATGCCGTTGTGGGTGTCCCAGCGCGTCACATAGCGCGCGCTGGGACACCCACAACAGCAGAGACAGTGCGGTACGGTGCGGTGCGCCGAACGGCTCGCCGCGCCGAGCAGCCGCAGCTCGGTCAGCCCTCGCCCATGCCTTCGGCGGGCTCCTGCGCGACCCCGGACTTCACGGCCTGCTCGATGCGGTCCCCCACCCCGGGGTCGATCGACTTCCAGTAGCCGAACGCCCGCTGCAGCACGTCACCGGTGACCTCGCCGAGCGATCCGGAGACCTGCGCCACCAGGGCGTCGCGCTGCGCGTCGTCCATGACGTCGCGCACCAGCGCCCCCGGCTGGCCGAAGTCGTCGTCCTCGGCGTGCAACCGGTAGGCGCTGCGCACCATCTCGGTGTCGGTCTCCCACGTCTCCTCCGGCGCCGCGCCGTCGTCCGCGTACGGCCGGCCGGTGCTGTTCGGCGCATACACCGCCTGCGCCCCGGAGTGGTCGAACGTCATCTGACCGTCGAACATGTACGTGTTGACGGGCACGATCGGCTTGTTCACCGGCAACTGGTGGAAGTTCGTGCCGATCCGATTGCGCTGTGCGTCGTTGTAGGCGAACGACCGACCGAGCAGCATCTTGTCGGGCGACAGGCCCGTGCCCGGGACCGTGGCGCCGGGCGAGAACGCGGCCTGCTCGATCTGCGCGAAGAAGTTCTCCGGATTGCGGTGCAGCGAGAACCTGCCCACCGCAATCAGCGGGTCGGCCGCGTGCGGCCAGATCATCGTCAGGTCGAACGGGTGGAAG
>CAZIIX010000007.1:0-22604 GCA_964539345.1 uncultured Actinomycetes bacterium
AACGCACTCCCGGGATGTCGTGGCCCTCGGTCGGATGGACGCCGATGACGGCGATGTCGGGGTTGTGCTCCTTCAGGAACCGGCCGGTGCCGGTGATGGTGCCGCAGGTTCCGAGCGAGGCGACGAAATGCGTGACGGCGCCGCCGGTTTGGCGCCAGATCTCCGGTCCGGTGGTCAGGTAGTGCGCCTGTGGGTTGGCCGGGTTGGCGTACTGGTTCAACTCCCGCCAGCCGGACCGTGTCCCCAGCTCCTCGGCCTTCTGCATGGCGCCTTCCGGCTGGCCCGGCATCGGGCACAGGTCATCGTCGAGTTCGATGACGTCGGCACCGAACGCTCGTAGCGCGATACGTTTTTCCTCCGGCACCGCGTTGGACATGACCGCGGAGAAGCCGTAGCGGTGCGCGTTGGCCATCATCACCAGACCGAGCCCGGTGTTGCCCGAGGTCGGCTCGACGAGATTGTGCAGCTCCTCCCCGCCGTTGCGGGCGGTGGCGATCAGGTTGGCGGCAACCCGGTCCTTGACCGAGCCGAACGGGTTGTACCACTCGAGTTTCGCGAAGACTTTCGCGTGCTTCTTGCCGGTGACGTGCGTCAGCTCGACCAGCGGCGTGGGGTTGTCGACGCTGGAGAGCAGGTCGAGCACCGAATCGTAGACACGCAGATCATGATCAGTCATGGACAGACGAACTCCGATAGGAGGATGCGGCACCGTGCGCCTCGGCGCACCGGACCGCGGTGGATGAGAAAACCGGGCTCATTGATGGGTCGTGCGACGGCGACGTCGTCGATCGGATTACGAACCGCGTGCGCCCACTGCCGCAGGCGGGGCGGTCCGTGGATCGCGTAGGGCAGGCCGAATCAGTCGGCGAGACGCCTTAAGTGGCGGGAACCAGCATGGAGATACTGGGCGGTCTCATCAACACGAGCAGGTGAAAACGCGGCACAGATCGAGCCACAACCTGGCTGTCAACCGCAATTCCATACCCCGACTCTACCCCGGTGGCAAGCCGCGTGGACGGTGGGCTCTGGAACCGGCCGCAGCAGGGTATCGAGGTCCTCGCTGTGGGTGTTCGCTGTCAGTCCGCTGCCAGGGGAGGTGAATGGTCGCCCCATCCGACCAGCGAGTCGGTCAACCGCCGGCCGGCGTCGGTCGGCACGATCTGGCAGGTCACCGCCACCATGCCGGAGTCCGGCCCGGCCGCACCGGTGGCGCCGTCCTGGCTGCCTGTCACCGAAACGACCTGGTCGTACGGATTCAGTGCGACTCCCACCTGCAATGCCCCGTCATACGTAGGATCCGCGACGCCGGTCATCCGGGCCGCGTAGTGGACGCAACTGTCCTGCAGTCGCCGGGCACCTGCTGTGCCTTCGGACAGTTGGAGCAACCCGTCGTCGGTGCGCTGCCACGCCGTCGTGGTCCCGGCCTGGCCGATGATCTCCCAGCTGTGTGGCTGAGCGCAGCTCTCTGCGAACGACCCCGTGCCGCAACTGCCGAACGCGGCCGGGCGCGACGGGTCACTCGCCACTGCGTAGATCGAACCGGAGTACGGCACCTGTGGCTGTGCCCTCACCACGCAGGCCAGCCAGCCGACCCCGTCGATCTGCTCGTCCGCCGGTGCGTGCACCAGGTTGTAGCCGTAGGCCGGTGCGGGTAGCGACCACGACGTCGTGGGTGAGGAGGGGTCTTCCGGCGTCGGGGCCGGCACTACCCCGAGGTATTCGGTCGTCGGGTCGGCGCAGTACTGATCCCAATGGTGGGCCACGGCGTCATGATGCGCATCGGATGCGGCGAAGGCCGCAGTGACCTCCTGCACATGGGGCTGATCGCACGGGACGATCGTCGACTCGTCGCCGCTCGGATCACCCAAGCAACTGCCGACCGGTGGCGGCGGCGGGTACGCGATACCAGGTCGGTCCGGCGCAGCAGCGCTCGTTGGGTCGGACGTGGACGGAGCCGGTGTCGTGGCGGTCGTCGACGGGACGATGGTGGTTGCCGATACGTCCGAGCCGGCAGTGCTGGCCCGGGTCCCCAGGCTGGTGCGACCGACGACGATCCCGAGCGCGAAGATGGCGACCGCCGCGGCCGCGACGAGCACGCGGCGGCCGACAGGCATTGAGGAACCGGCAGCAGTGCCGACCTGCGGTTGCTCGCGGCCGGGCGACTCATCGCTGTCCACGATGAACGCCTCACCGTACGGAGGCGGCGTGTCATCCTCACGTCGGAATTCCGCCACGCGGTCACGGTAACGGACAACGCAACGTGACGGCGCAATTTGTCAGCACGAGCAGTTCATAGGAATACCGACGGCGCGAACCGGGCAGCGTGTCCGCAGCGTCCTGGATGCGGGCCGGCACTGCGGCGTCATTGCGCCTTATGCGGGGATCGACTGGGTGGCTGGCCGTCGCATGGCGTGGTGTGTGGCGCCGAGGCTGGCGCCGAAGGCCAGTGCAATGACGAGTGCGACGGTGCTGATGTAGATGCCGGGGCCGACGTCCGGCACGATGTTGTCGGTGCGGGCGATGCTGTAGGGAACGACGGTGAGGGCTCCTGCGAGCGACCCCGCGATGATGCCGGTCAGCACGATGGACAGTTCTTCGGCGGCCACGATGCGGATGACCTGTGATGGCGTAATACCGACAAGCCTGCAGCGAGCGAACTCGGCGCGGCGGTAGGTCGTTGCGGCGATGAGCGAGTTGACCAGCATGATCGCTGCGAAGACACAGAGCATCCCGACCACCGTGTAGTTGATGGCCTGCACTCCTTCGGCGTCGCTGGATGTCGGGCCGCCGGCATCGGCGATGGCGCTGTCGATGCGTTGCGCATAAAGTGTCCCGGTCGCAACGGCGGTCAGCAGGATGATGGGGATGAGCGTTCCGGCCATTTGCTGGGGGCGGCGCCGCACGTTGAGTGTGCTGAGGTAGCCGCTGACTCCCAGCACTGGACGCAGCGCCGTACTGATGGCTGCGCTGAGGGTCGCCACGAGCCCCGGGGCGAGCAGCGCCAGGCCGATTGCGGTGAGCAGGCTGGCCTCCCCAGCGACCATCTGGAGGATGCTGATGTCCGCGTCGGCGAGAACCAGTGCGGTGACCGCGGCAGCGGAGCAGCCGGCCGCGACGAATATCCATCCGACGATCACCCGCGCACGTCCCATTCTCGGCTGCTCGTGCGACACATTCAGTAGGGACTCGGACACTCCCATCCGTGCCGTTCTGTGCGCGGTGAGCCAGGCCGCAGCGGCGCTGGCGAGCAGGGTGACGCCAGTGCCGGTTCCCAGCGCGGCGATGCCGAAGCGGTACTCGATGCCGGCGGCGAGGAGGTTGGCCGAGACGAGCATCCGCATCAGGCCCTGTCCCGCAAGGATCGAAATCGGAATGGCGACCACGCAAGCGGCAATGGCAAGGAGGATGGCCTCGCCGCCGATCATGAGGCGCACTTGGGCTGGGGTGGCGCCAGCACTTTTCAAGAGGGCTATCTCGTTGCTGCGCTGCCGAACTGTCAGCGTCATGGTGGTGGCCACGGAGAACAGCACGATGACCAGGCCGCACACGCCGACGACTGCCGCCATGGTGATCAGGTTCTCCTGGTCGCCGGCCGAGATTCCCGGCCCGCGGCTGACGTCGATGAGGGACGCGAAGGTCATGACGATGATCGCGCCGAGCAGCATGCTGATGAACGCAGCCAGGAAACTGGCGGCCCGGAAACGGACGGACGCGATGGCAAGTCGCAGCACTGTTCAGGCGCCCTGTTGGAGTGAGGTGGTGCCGTTGCCGGCGCCGAGCCCGGCCATCCGTTCGGCCACTGAATCGGCGGTTGGCCGGGTCAGGTGGTCGACGAGTTGCCCGTCGCTCATGAAGAGCACGGTGTCGGCGCGGGATGCCGCCGTCGGATCGTGGGTCACCATGACCAGTGTCTGCTCGAACCGGTCCACGGCCTCACGTAGCAGGTCGAGCACGGCGGTGGCGCTGCGGCTGTCCAGGGCGCCGGTCGGTTCGTCGGCGAAGACGATGCTCGGTCGAGCGACGAGTGCTCGTGCGATGGCGGCCCGCTGTTGTTGACCGCCGGACAGTTCCGCCGGGCGATGACCGGCCCGGTCTGCCAGGCCGACGCGGTCCAACATCTCGCGGCAACGCTTGTCGTCGACCCGTTGCCGGACCAGGCGCATCGGGAGACTCACATTCTGCAGGACGGTCAGGGTGGGAAGGAGGTTGAACTGCTGGAAGATGAAGCCGACCCGCCTGCGACGCAACATGGTGCGCGAGGTTTCGCTCAGCCCGGTGATCTCGATGCCATCGATGGCGACCGACCCGTTGCTCGGCTGGTCCAGGCCGGCTGCGCATTGCAGCAACGTGCTCTTCCCGGACCCTGACGGCCCCATGACCGCCGTGAAGGTGCGCCGCGGGATGGTGAGGTTCACGCCGGCGAGCGCAGTCACGGCCACCCCCGGGCTGCCGTAGGTCTTGCGCACCCCGGTCAGGCGTAGCACCGGGCCGGCGCCCGGCGATCCCGCCAGGGACGACGGAGTACCGTGTGCGAATTTCGTCCGTGTCTTCATGGTGGTCCTCACGTCGTTGCCTCCGAAGCGCTCATTAGCGTATCAGATACACTAATAAGGGACTGACATGATGGTCTGTCGCCGCAGCATCGACAGCCGTCCGGGAGTGGGTAGATGAGTGATCAGAAGGCCGGTGGGGAAAATCGCGTCACACCCCCGCCGTACCTGGCTCGGCTCTGGCGCGTCCCGCCGCCGGAGCGTCGAGGTCGTCCGGCCCGGTTGACCTTGGACCGTGTGGTGGACCGCGCGGTGGACCTGGCAGACGCGGGCGGACTGGAGGCCGTCACCATCCCCAAGGTGGCCACGGCAGTTGGCTGTTCCACCATGGCGCTCTACCGACATGTGTCGTCCAAGGACGAGCTCCTCGTGCTGATGACCGACTTCGCCGCGGGCAGCCCTCCCGACGGCATCACGGCCCCGTGGCGGGACGGACTTCGGGCATGGGCCGAGGCACTCTACGGGGTCGTGAGCGCGCACCCATGGATTCCGCACGTGCCCATCAACGGGCCACCATCAGGGCCGAGCCATATGGCCTGGCTCGACGCCGCACTCCGAACGCTGCGAGACACGACGCTAGGCCCCAGAGACAGGGTCGCCATCGTCACGCTGTTGGCCGGCTACGTCCACCAGTCCGTCCGACTGGCGACCGACCATCGGGCTGCGATCGGCGACGATCAAACAGGGGCCTATCACGCCTACGGAGCAGCTCTCGCCGAGCTCGTTCAGCCAGATCGATTTCCCGACGCCGCAGCGATCTTCACCGGGCCAACCTTTACCGAGTCCATCGCCGACTACCACTTCCACTTCGGGCTGGAACTCGTCCTCGACGGAATCGAACGAAGGAACGCCGAGCATGGCGCCACCGCACGGCGCTGATGAGACTGTCTTGGCCGCCCACGCGTGATCGAGCGGGATGCCGCTCAGTGGTGGCTAGCGCTCCTTCACGACACCTTGCCGACCAGCAACGACCACGTTGACACCGCTGTCATGCAGGGCGTCCAGATGACGTTGGTCGGTGCTGGAATCGACGATGACGACATCGAATTCCGTCAGCGGCATCATCATGTAGAGCGCGCGCTTCTCGAACTTGGTGTGATCGGCCAGCAGTACACGCTTGCTTGCCGAATCGAACATCGCGCGCTTGACGTCAATCGTCTCAAGGCTCTGATGGAAGGCGAAACCGTCGGTGATCGCCGAGGTCGACATAATGCACAGGTCGGTGCGCAGCGTGTTGATGGCGTCGAGGGCCATACGGCCCATGAACGCTGAGCACCAGTCACGAAAGAGTCCACCCAGGGCCACCAGCGAAATGCCCTTGGTGTCCTGCATCTGGGCCATGATCGGGAGCGTATTGGTGATGACGGTCAACGGCGTCTTGGTGTGCAGGTGCGGGACCACAGCCAGCGTCGTGGTGGAATCATCGAGAATGATCGCCTGACCGTTCTCGACGAAGTCCATGGCGGCGCGGGCGATGACCTCCTTTTCTGCGCGCTGGCGTCCGGTGCGATACACGGCGCTCGACTCCACCAACGCGGTGGATGCCGCCGTTGCGACGCCGCGATCCTTACGCAATAGGCCCCGAGTCTCGAGTTCGTCCAGGTCGCGGTGCACCGTCATGACGCTGATGCCGAACCGCTCGGCCAGGTCCTCGATGCGAATGGAACCCTCGGTCGTCACCGCTTCGGTGATCGACCGCTGCCGGAGCTGCTGGCGGCTCTGTCGGGACCTGCCCGTCGAGGAATCCCGTCCCACAATGGCACCTTCCTCACGTCAATCTCCGGGCTCGAAGGCCCCTCTATTCGACCAAGCCCCCGTCGAATCACCAATGCCGTCTGAAATGCCCCGAGATCATGCTAACGATGGGCCGGGATCCTCTGCGGTGTAGCCGGGCCTTGCTCGGCGGTACGTCCGGGGGACCCTCGGCATGCGGGTTGGGAGCAGACGACAGTGGTCCGCTCCCAACCCGCTGCTACCGCGAGCTCTCACCGACCATCACAGCGGTCGGCGACTTCCGCAGCCATCAACCGGTGAAGGTGAAGTCACCAGTCATGCCGTCGATGTTGTCCGGAGTGATGAGGACACAGTCGAACGACTGCTTCTCCGTCTCGGGCGCGTCACCAGTGCGGATGTATTCGTCGGCCATCTGGACGGCCTTCCGCGCGAAGTCCGCGACCGGCTGCAGGACGGTGTAGGCGAGCTCGCCGGCCTTGATGGATTCGATGGCATCCGGTGAGCCGTCGAACCCACCGACCACGACGCCGTCGAATGCATTCGCTTCCTTGAGCGCCGCGATGGCGCCCAGCGCCATTTCGTCATTGCCGGAGATCACACCATTGAGGTCGGGGTGAGCCTGCAACAGCGACTGCATTTTGTCGTGGCCCTTGGTCCGGTCCCAGTCCGCGACCTCTTCGCCGGCCTTCTCCAGGTCCGGATACTGACTGATGACAGTGGTATAGCCGTTGGAACGAGTCTGCGCGTTGTTATCGGAGGGCAGACCGAATAGCTCGACGTACTTGCCCTTCTCTTCCATCAATTTCACCCACTGCTCGGCGCCGAGCGCCGCACCCTGGGCATTGTTCGAGACCAGCTGCGCCAGCGCCACCCCGGACTGGTTGATCTCGGCGTTCACCAAGAACACCGGAATCCCCGCGTCCATGGCCTTCTGCACCGTGGCGATGGAGCCATCGGCATCCGCCGGATCCATGATCAACGCGACCGACTTGTTCGCGATCGCCGTGTCAACGAGGTTGTTCTCCTTGTTGGCATCGCCCATGTGCGCGCCAACGGTCGCCTCGTATCCGAGCTTCTTCGCTTCGGCCGCCGCGACGTCACCCTCTGTCTTCCAATAGGGATTAGAAGGGTCGTTCACGATGATGGTGATGAGTCCACCGGCTTCGCCGTCGGCCCCGTTGTCGCCATCATCCGCCGCGTCGGCCTCGTCGCTGGTGCCAGCGCCGTCGCCGTCCGACCCGGTGTCGTCGCCGGCACCGGTGTCGGGAGCCTCGGCCGAACTG
Source organism: uncultured Actinomycetes bacterium (assembly GCA_964539345.1). Lineage (GTDB taxonomy): Bacteria > Actinomycetota > Actinomycetes > Mycobacteriales > Nakamurellaceae > Nakamurella. The sequence goes on from CAZIIX010000007.1 coordinate 7,568, forward strand.
TTCGAGGCGCCGTCACCGGCCGCATCGCCCCCGTCGTCCGATGACCCGCACGCGGCCAGGCTGAATACCATCGCACCTGCCGCCACCAGGGCAAGCAGAGCCTTCTTTCGAATCATGCCGATGTTCCTTTCGTGTTTCCTGCCAGTGAGTTTCGCTCGATCACCCTCGACATGCTGTTATCGAGAGGCGTTTTCGGTAGGAGTCGCGGATTCGCTCGACGGCTGGTCACCTCCCGCCGCGGGCGTTCTGCGTCGCCGGGAATAGCTGACGGAGTTGAGCATGACGGCCACCACTATCACGCCGCCGATAAAGACCATCTGCCAGTAAGCTGACACGCCCACGATCACGAGGCCATCGGACAGGAATCCGATAACGAATGCACCCAGGAGCGTGCCGCGGATGTTGCCCTTGCCGCCCATCAGCGAGGCGCCGCCGATGACGACCGCGGCAATCGCTGTGAGCTCGTACGTGTTTCCGGCATTGGGGTCCGCACTCGTCAACGTGGATGCCAACACCAAACCGGCGATCGCAGCGCAGGTACCGGAGACGACGTAGACCCAAATCTTGACCCGTCTAATGGGCACGCCCGACAACTCGGCGGCCCTCTCATTCCCGCCCGATGCATACAGCCATCGGCCGAACCGCGTGCGTCCCAAGACGAACCCGAGAATGACCGCCACAAGAATCATGATCAGAACGCCGATCGGAATACCGAGGATCCGATTGAATCCGAGCCAGCTGAAGCCGGTGTTGCCGAGCTCTGGCTTTCCCGCGATGTTGTTGATCGTCAGACCGTTCGTCATCAGCAGAGCGACCCCACGCACTGCGTAGAGCATGCCCAGGGTGGCCACGAATGGCGCGACCTTGAACTTGGCCACCAACACACCGTTGATCAGGCCGACGAATGCACCGACGCCAAGCGATATGACGACGACGACTGGAACACTGGGATAGAGCGTGACCCCAAAGATGTTCAGCGGCACGCCCTTCAGCAGGAATCCGCCGATCACCGCGCTGAAGCCCAATGTCGAGCCGACGGACAGATCAATGCCGGCGTTCAGGATCGTCAGTAGTTGGCCCATGCCGAGCAAGGCGAATATCGCGACGTGCGACGTCATGATCAGCAGGTTCCCGGTCGTCAGATAGTTAGGTGACAACAGCGAGAACACGACGATGATCAAGATCAGCGCGAGGAAGGCACGGCCCTCGATCAGCAGCTTGCCGACGGAGAGTTGTCGCTTGAGATCACTCGGCGACATCACGGACGTCGTGGCCATAGTTCGATCCATCCCTTTTCGTTATGCCGCTGCGGATTCGCCGGATGCGGCCATGATCTTTTCCTCGGTCGCATCCGTGGTGAACTCTGCGGCTACGCGACCCCGATTCATGACGATGACGCGGTGCGGAATGCTCAGGCACTCGGTGACCTCGGACGTGGAGAACAACACCGCAAGTCCTTGTTCGGCACGCGCACTGAGCAGTCGGAATACCTCCGCCTTGGCGCCGACATCGATGCCACGCGTTGGCTCGTCGAGGAGCATCACGCGGGGAGCGGTACCGATCAGCTTGCCGATGACGACCTTCTGTTGGTTGCCTCCGGAGAGGGAGCCGATCATGACGTCGGGCCCAGGCGTCTTGACCGTCACGGCGCGAATCAGTTCCGAGGACCGGATGCGATCGACCGTCCGCGAAATGACACCGCGGCGCACGCTGGACCGCAGACTCGCCAGGGTGAGATTGCGACCCACGTCGAAGTTCTGCACGAGTCCGTCGCGCTGCCGGTCTTCTGGGACCAAACCGACACCCTTGTCAATGCGCTCCGCAATGGAGAGGCCGAGTATGGATTCGCCATCGAGCAGGACGTCACCGGCCAGGATGTGGTGGCGTCCTGCGATTGCCTCCAACAACTCGGTGCGGCCCGCCCCCATCAGGCCATAGATGCAGACGATCTCGCCGGCGCGCACTTCGAGGTTGAGGTCATTGACCAGTAGCCGCTCTGGGTTCTCGTTGTCCTGGATGACGAGATTCTCGATGGCGAGCACGACCTCTCCGAGCTCATAGCCGCTGGGCGGCCGACCGAGGTCGAAGTTCTCACCGACCATGTGGCGCACGATCCACTCGAGGTCGATGTCTTCGCGATCTCCGGTCGCGGTGATCAGCCCATCCCGGAGTACCACCGCATGATCGGTGACCTCCAGGGCTTCTTCGAGGTGGTGTGAGATGTACACGATCGCGACGCCCCGAGCGAGCAGATCCCGGATGATGCCGAAGAGCACCGAAACCTCCGAGGCCGTCAGCGCCGACGTTGGTTCGTCCATGATGAGGATCCGGGAGTTCACCGACAACGCGCGTGCGATCTCGACCAGTTGCTGCTGGCCGACACGGAGATCGGAGACGTATGTTCCCGGGTTGATCTGCAGTTGCATCTCCTGAAGGACGTGCCGAGTCTGTCGGTTCTCCTCGGCGTAGTCGACCCCGAACGCCCCACGAATCTCCCGTCCCATGAATATGTTGTCGCGGACCGTCATATTCGGTGCCAGGCTCAACTCTTGGTGAATGATCGAAATACCTTGTGCAGCAGCGTCAATCGTCGATTGAAACTCCACGGGGTCTCCGTCGAGAAGGATTGTCCCGGACGTTGGCTGCTCGACTCCGGACAGGATCTTCATCAAGGTCGACTTACCGGCACCATTCTCGCCGAAGAGTGTCGTCACGGTCCCGGCCCGAATGTGGAAATCCACGCCTTTGAGAGCGCGCACACCTCCGTAGTGCTTGACGATGTTGCGCGCCTCGAGCAGCAACTCGTCAGTCGCCGCGGGCATCATTGCCGGGTCCTCGTTCATTGCACGTCCAGGCCCACTGGCGTGATGAGCCACGCCTCCGGGTTGATGAGACTGAACGCTCCGACGACTGTGGCGGTCTTGCCCTCCAGGTTCTCGGTATCGACGTCGTCCAGCACCTGCGTCTTCATCTCTGCATTGAGCGCGGACGCCGCGTTCTGATACTCGATCTGGTTCGAGAAGTCGCCGAAGGCCATCGTCCCGGTCGCATCTCGCAAATCGGTGCCGTTGATCGCCGGCCCGGTCTGCACGCGGACCCGCAGATCCGAAATGCCATCGACGTCGATGTCGTAGATCCCTGACTTTCCTTCGCCGAACGTGCCGGTCAGCGTCACGGAGTAGACGGGCTTACCGGATGCGGTCTGGGCGTAGGTCTCCGCGGCAGCGTCGGGATCCTGGGCGATCGCGTCGGCCAATTCCTTGGCGTCGACGGCGTTGTCGATGATCCATTGGCGCACATCCGGGAAGTTCTGCTCGGCGAACTGCTGCGGGTCGAAACGCGCCTCACCCTGGATCGACGGATCGTCATTCGACACCACCTTGGTCCCTAAGATCAGGCCGAGCAGCACGACGACCGCCACGCCCGCCCAGACGCCGCGCCTGGCGTTCTTCGTCAGGCCAGCACGGCCCGGTAGCTTCTCTCCGCTGGCCGGCGACGTCATCGCAGGACCCGCGACTCGGTGTCGTTGGGGCGGATCTGCAGCTTGCGACCGTCGCCACGCCGGAACTTCGCCAACGCCTCCGCGTAATCGTCCAGCGTGAACGAGTGGCTGATCATCGCGGATGCATTCAGGCAGCCGGCTTCGAACATCTCGACGGCGCGCCCGAAGGAGTTGTGAACCGCCATGCTGCCGACCATGTTGAGTTCACCGCGATAGACGCGGAACGGCGAATATCGCGCCGTCTCGTCCGCGGGAGCGACCCCGAAGTTCTGGAAGTACCCCGACGGTTTGACGCGAGTCAGGCCGTCTTCGATGGCGCGGATGTTGCCCGTGGCATCGATGACGACGTCCCATTGATCACGTGCGGCGTCGTCAGCACTGGTGTAGCGCAGAGCGATCCCACACTCTTCGGCGACGTGCAACCGATCCTCATTGAGGTCGACGATGGTGACCGACGCTGCCCCCATGCGAGGTGCCAATTGCGCCATGATCAGACCCATCGTGCCGGCGCCGTAGACCAGCACATGATCGCCCAGTCGACGTGGCAGCAAGTCCCACCCGCGGATGGAACAGGCCAACGGTTCGATCAGAGCCGCCTGGTAAATGTCCGTATCAGGCCGCAGTCTGTACACATTGCGCGAGGGCGCGGTGAAGAATTGTTGCGATGCACCATCGGAGGCGACGACGCCGAGTCCGTTCCACGCCGGACACAGGTTTTGATGGCCGTTGAGACAGAACTCGCATTCGCCGCAGGTCGTGCTCGGGTTCACCGCGACGTGGTCGCCGACCCGGAAGTCGAAGACGCCGTCATTGACGTGGTCGCCGATGCCGACAATGCGGCCCGTCGCCTCATGTCCGGGCACCAACGGAAACACCGTACCTTCGAATTCGCCGTCGAAGACGTGGGCATCGGTGCCGCAGATGCCGACTGCCGCGGTTTCGATCAGCACTTCCTTCGGCCCAGGCTCAGGCATCGGTCGTTCTTCCAACGCCAACGTGCCCCGCTTGGTGAACACAACCGCGCGCATCTTCGCTCCTGTTCGCACCAGACAGCCTCCGTGGTCGCGCCGTCTCCGGGCCTCGCGACCCGCGATACGGCAATCAGAAGGCGGCAAACATTCTGTGTGATTCAAGTGTGATCTTGACCGTTCGAACGTCTCAAAATCACATGGGCCTGACCATAGGGTCGGTCCGGTCGCGTTGTCAATAGCGTTCTCGCGCTTGGCCACTGGTTCGTTAGCAAACCGATACGCACCGCTTGACTTCTACTCGTCGCGAGCCGTAACGTTAATTATCACATCAACATGGCTCAAGGTAGCAAGATAATCACACGTTGGAGGTCCGGGCGTGGCCTACATCTACAACGATCCGACGGCTTTCGCGGACGAGATCGTCGAGGGCTTCGTCGCCGCCTATCCGCAGTGGGTCACGGCGGTAGCCGGAGGGGTGGTGCGCTCCACAGCGGTCCCGGACGGGCAGGTCGCCGTCGTCATCGGCGGCGGTTCGGGTCACTATCCGGCGTTCGCGGGCCTCGTCGGGCCGGGCCTCGCGCACGGTGCCGCGATGGGCAACATTTTTGCCTCTCCCTCGGCCCACCAGGTGCTGTCCGTGGCACGGGCCGCTCACGGTGGTGGCGGAGTGCTATTCACCTACGGGAACTACGCCGGGGACGTCTTGAACTTCACGCAGGCTCAAGACGAGCTCCGCGACGAAGGCATCGAGTGCACCACCGTCCTCGTCACCGACGACATCGCGAGCGCTGACTCGACCGAGCGCGCCAAACGCCGGGGCATCGCCGGCGACCTGTTCGTCTTCAAGACCGCAGCGGCTGCAGCTGAGGAGGGCAAGGACTTGTCCGGAGTTGCTGCGGTCGCCGCGCGCGCCAATGAGGCGACCCGCACGCTGGGAGTCGCCTTCACCGGTTGTACCCTGCCGGGCTCGGCCGAGCCGCTCTTCACCGTGCCGCCCGGTCGCATGGGCGTGGGTATGGGGATCCACGGCGAACCCGGAATCGACGAGCTGGACATCCCCTCCGCCGATGGACTCGCCGAGCTTCTTGTCCACCGAGTGCTGGCGGAACGGCCGGACCACGGAGAGGGCCGCGCGACGGTGCTGCTCAACGGGCTCGGCGCGGTCAAGTACGAAGAGCTGTTCGTCCTCTACCGAAGCGTTGACCGGCTGCTACGGCAGGCCGGTATGACGATCATCGAGCCCGATATCGGGGAGCTGGTCACCAGCTTCCAGATGGCTGGCGTGTCGTTGACGGTCAGTTGGCTCGACGACGAGCTCGAACGGCTGTGGCGCGCACCAGCCAACACACCGGCCTATCGCAAAGGCGGTCTGGCGCTCGGCAAACATCGCGCCAGAGAACGTCGCGCGGCTGGCGATGGCAGCCTGACCACCACCGCCTCCCGTGGGTCGCGGGCCGCGGGGTCGGTCATCGTGACTGGACTGCAACGGGTCTCGCAGACCATCGATTGCCACGTTGACCGGCTCGGCGAACTCGACGCGATCGCAGGCGACGGCGACCACGGCATCGGAATGCAGCGCGGCGCCCACGCGGCAGTCTCAGCCGCGACCGGCCAGCACGCCGCCGGCGCCGGAGCCGGGAGCGTGCTCACTGCGGCGGCGGACGCCTGGGCCGACCGCGCCGGCGGCACGTCGGGCGCCTTATGGGGGGCGCTGCTCCGTGCCGCGGCGCGTGTGCTCGGGGATGTCGTCATACCCGATGGCAAGACGATCAGCGAAGCGATCGAGACCGGCGTGGCGGCCGTTCAGAAGATGGGCAACGCCGAGCCCGGCGACAAGACGATGGTGGACGTATTGGTGCCGTTCGCGGAGACCTTCGCCTCCTCCATCAAAGGCGGGTCCACCGTCGCTGCCGCATTCCAGGAGTCAGCCGGCGTGGCCGAGACTGCTGCCCAGGCCACCGCGGATCTACTGCCCCGCCTCGGCCGCGCCCGGCCTCACGCCGAAAAAAGCGTCGGGACACCGGATCCCGGTGCTGTGTCGTGTGCGCTCATCGCCCAGACCCTCGCCGAACTCGCGAATGAAGGCGCAGACATCCCGCTCGCCGACCACGCTCCGAACGAATAGGAAAACGCCATGGAACCGCTCCACATTGTGGTCGGCGCTGACGACGCCGGATTCACCTACAAAGAAGCCATCAAAGAAGTGCTCGCACGGCACGAATTGGTATCGTCGGTGACCGACGTGGGCGTCGACGCCAACGGGCATACCCCCTATCCCACCATCGCGATCAGCGCCGCCGAAATCGTCGCGCGCGGCGATGCCGACCGCGCGTTGCTCATTTGTGGAACGGGAATGGGCGTGGCAATGGCCGCCAACAAGGTACCGGGGATCCGTGCCAGTACGGCGCACGACAGCTACTCCGTCGAACGACTCGTCCTGAGCAACAATGCGCAGGTGATGACGTTCGGGCAGCGCGTCATCGGCCTGGAGCTCGCCAAACGCCTCGCGGTCGAATGGCTCTCGTACCGGTTCGACGAGCAATCCGCCTCCGCACAGAAGGTCGCAGTGATGACGGACTACGAGTCCGGCTCGAGCGCCTGATCTCGTGAACCGCATCGGGCCCAGACCATGACTCACCAACCCACGTTCCTCGCCACAAGCCTCAAGATGTATTTCGACCACGACGAGACGGTGTCGTGGGCACGCGAAGTGCGTGCCGTGGCCCGCCGCTCCCGACTGGTCCAGTCCGGCGCCGTCGAACTCGTCGTCTTCCCCAGCTTTCCGTCGGTGGCGGAGGTGGTCGGCATCTTTGCGGACACGTCGATAGCAGTGGGTGCGCAGAATGTGGCCACCACTGGACGCGGACCATTCACGGGTGAGGTGAGCGCGCGCTCACTGAAGCAGGTGGGCTGCCAGTACGTGGAGATCGGCCACTCCGAGCGTCGCCGGCTGTTTTGCGAGTCGATCGCCGACATCCAGCAGAAAGTGCTCACGAGCGTGGAGAATGGGCTGCGTCCGCTACTCTGTGTCGGCGAAGAGTCGCGTGGATCCGACTCGGACGCCGCGGCACAGTGCATTCGGTTTCTCGAAGATTCATTGGGCCACTTGCCGAGCACTGTCAAGAGCCCGATAGTCCTTGCGTACGAACCGGTCTGGGCGATCGGTGCCGACAATTCGGCCAGCGTGGAATACATCCAAGGGGTCACCGGGAAGCTGCAGGCCTGGCTCAATGAACGCCCCCCATTCGCTGGCAGTACCGTGATCTACGGAGGCAGCGCTGGGCCGGGCCTCCTGTCAGAGCTCAACGGTTCCGTTTCGGGGCTCTTTCTCGGACGTTTCGCCCACGACCCCGGGGCGCTGGAACGCATTCTTTCCGAAATCGCCGACCTGGGCTGATGCGGGCCGCGGATGCGTCAGCAATTCGCTGCCTGATGAGCAGCGCGCTGGATGCCCCCGATCATGGACGACTGCGCCGACGCCGCGGTCACCGAATGTCAGCGCCGAATGTCAGTGCGACGCGCCGACCGATCCCATGCGAGTCACGGCCTCGGTCAGAATCGCCTGCGACGTCGCGAAATTCAGCCGGACATGGCCGGTGCCGCCGGAGCCGAAGACGTGCCCGGAGCTCAGCGCCACCCGGGCGCGGTCGAGGAACACGCGGGCCGGTCCGGCGAGATCGGAGACGACACCGGGGCCGCTGCCGTCGCTGTCGCCGGGCTCGTCGAAACCGAGATCGCGGCAGTCGAGCCAGGCGAGGTAGGTTCCCTCCGGCGGGGTGTAGCGCACCTGCGGCACATGTTCGGCGATGAGCCGGCCCAGCAGCTCGCGGTTGGAGTCGAGTCCGTCGAGCAGCGCGTCGAGCCAGGCGCCGCCCTCCTGCAGTGCGACGGTGTGCGCCAGCACGCCCCAGTGGCTCGGCCCGTGGCTGACCTCCTCGGGCATGCGGGCGAGGTCGGTGGCCGCCTCCCGCCCGGCGACGATCAGCGCGGCCTTCAGCCCCGCGAGGTTCCACGCCTTCGACGCCGACGTCACGGTGAACGCGTCCTCGGCGCCCGGCACACTCAGGTACGGGGTGAAGCGGGCCCCGGGAAGGACCAGGGGAGCGTGAATCTCATCCGAGATGACGCGGACGCCGAGGGAACGGGCGAGTCCGGCAACGCCGGCGAGCTCCTCGGCGGTGTGCACGACGCCGGTCGGATTGTGCGGGCTGCTCATCAGGAAGGCCGCCCGGCCGGCGATCGTTCGGGCGTGCCGGAAGGCCTCCTCCAGCGCGGCAAGGTCGATCCGGCCGGCCTCGCCCAGCGGGGCCTCGACGACCGTGCGGCCCGCATGTGTGGCGAAGGCGTAGAACGGCGGATACACCGGCGCGTTGACCACGACCGCGTCACCGGGCCCGGTCACCAACTTGAGCACCTCGACGATGCCGAGCATCACGTCCGGGGCGATGGCGGTCCGGGCCGGATCGAGCCCGTCCCATCCCCAGCGCTGCGCCGCGAACGCGGCGAGCGCCTCGGCATAGGCGCGCGCACCGGCCGGATACCCGGTGTCGCCGCGCTCGATCGCGGTGCGCAGCGCGGCCGCGATCGGCTCGGCAAGTGGCACATCCATCTCGGCCACCCACAGCGGGAGCACGTCCTCCGGGTGGGCGCGCCACTTCATACTCGTCCGCTCGCGCAACTCGGCCAAGGAGAGCTGCTCCAGCGGATTGCGGGCGTTCGACGTCGGTTCCGTCATACTCGACCTCGCGGTCCCACCTCGATCCCCACCAGCACGGTCGCCTTCGTCTCGTAGCCTAACCCGAGTGACGCGGCGGCCCGCGGACACCCGCGTGCCCGACCTCCAGCGTCAGCGACGGCCGGCACCGTTCCGGATCGGACCGAATACCGCGGCCGGGACGTCGACCGTACCGCTCCTGTTCGTCCGTCAGATCAGCCCCGCCACCCGGTGCATGAACGATGCCATGGCCTGGCGCGTGACCGGCAGGGTGGTGCCGTAGTTCTGCCCGTTCCCCACGCCGTACGTGATGCCGTGGTCGGCGATCCAGGTGATGACCCCGCAGAACGTATCGGTGACTGCCACATCGTCGAACGGTTTCGTGGTACAGGCCGGCGCCGCCTTGCCGGGGCTCGCGATGCGCTGCAGGTAAGCGGCCATGGCGCCACGGGTGACGTCCCTGTCGGGGCCGTAACTACCGTCGCCGTACCCGTAGGCGATGTGATTGTCCTTGGCCCACTGGATATATCCGCAGAACAGCGAGTCCACGGGCACATCGCTGAACGGCTTCGACGTGCATGCGGGCTGCGCCGTGCCGGGGTGGGTGAGCCGGAACAGGAACGCCGCCATCGCGCCGCGGTTCACGCCGTTCAACGGGTGATACAGGCCGTCAGCCGGCTTGGTGATGTTCTGGCCCTTGAGCCACGAGATGTTCGCGCAGTGCTGGTTGGTGGGCAGCACGTCCGGGAACGGATGGCACCGCGCGACCGCCACGGATTGTTTGGCCGTGCGCGCCGGCTGATACGTCGCGTTACCACCCTGGTCTGCATGGATCACGCAGGTACCGGGCCTGTCGAAGGACACCGTGTTCTTGCTGATGGTGCAGGTGCCTGCCGGGTTCGCCGTGACGGAGAAGCTCACCGGCAGACCCGAGGAGGCCGTCGCTCTCGGCCTGTAGTGGTCTCGGACCAGGGCCGGTGACGGTCGCGTCGACGAGAACGCGACCGTCTGCGACCGCATCCCGGTGGAGACGAGCTGCTGCACCTGGGGCGCCGGCAGGTACTTCTCGTTGCCCGCTTGGTTGGCGCTGATGGCGCAGGCGCCGGCCTTGGCGAACGAGACCGTTCCCTTGCTGATGGTGCAGGCTCCGGCCGGGTTCGCCTGGACCGAGAACGTGACCGGCAGACCCGAGGAGGCGGTCGCCTTCGGGGTGTAGTGGTCGCCGACGACCGGCTTGCTCGGCGCCTTCGTCGTGAACGTGATCGTCTGCGGCTTCTTCGCCGGCGGTGGTGGTGGAGCGACATCGAGTACCTGGGCGCGAGTCCCGCTGGCGTTGTGCAGGTGGAAGACCAGTGCCTTGGCCGCCTTGTCCACCGGGTTCAGTCGGATGGCTGTGCCGTCCTGGTCGATCCAGAGCGAGCCCTCGTCGGACGCGGCGATCCGCGGCTTCACCACGTCGTAGTGCACCGGCCCCACTTCGTCGATGTCGCCGTTGGCGTTGTTGGTGTAGACGCTGTTCGTCCCCACGGTGTAGCTGATCGGGAACGAGGTGGTCGAGTCCGTGACCCCGATCGCTTCCGGCCACACCGGCAGTATGACGAGGTTCGAGTCGAACACGTTGGTGTCGACGTCGCCGAGCCAGAAGTTGACGGGCTGGACGTCGATGGCTGCACCGGCGTTGAGGTCGATGAGCCAGGCGACGAGAACGTCCGTGCCGGCAAAGTTCTGCGCGTACACCTCGTAGTCCGGCACATCGTCGCCGTCCACATCGAAATCGACGTAGGGGACGGTCGTATTGCCGATGGTGGCGGCATTGCCGTAGGCCGCGACGCCGAAGTACAGCCAGCCGTCGGCGTACGACCCAGCGTGAGGCGTGCTACCGGCACCGACGTAATGGATATCCCCGCCGCGGGCGGTCTCGTTGAGCACGCAGTCCGTGCCATCGGCATCGGCGCATGGCGGTAATTTCGCGCTGGTGGCACCGAGTTCCATGACGGAGGCCATCGATGTCCACGAGGTAGGATCGCCCGGGTCGCCCTGGTCGAATCCCTTTCCGCTGAACGATAGTTCGGGTGCTCCGTGGACGGTGCTGGCGGCCGTCTTCGTCGTGGACACCGGCTTGACCGCCCCGTAGACCGGCACGCGGAGATCGTTCTTGGCGGACTGTTCGATCTGCAACCATCCCGACGCGTCGGAGACGTATTGCCGGGCATTGCCACCCTGCGCGACTTCCATCGTCGGATCGATGGTGTGCCGCAGGGCGCTCGAGGTGGCGGTCAACGTCACCGTCACGTCCTGGGAGTCGCCGGCATCGAGGGTGATCGCTGCCGGCGAGACCGAATAGCTCACACCGGGTTGCTCGACTGCGGGCTGATAGGACAGCGTCAGATTGGCCGCGGAGCCGCCGGTGTTTTCGACGGTGATCGTGCGGGTCTGGGTGACGGTGGTCCCGGCGGGCACCTCCACGACGCCGAAGGAGGCGCTGATGCCGTTGCGCACGTCGGCGTTGTAGGCGATGACGTCCGTCGTCACCGCGTCGAGCGCATCCACCCGGCCGGCGCCGACCCGGTTCGGCCCGTAGATGTGGCCGGTCTGGTTGGCGCCCGTGTACAGGTCGTGCGAGGCGGAGTTCATCAGCGCAGCCTTGAGCCGCTCAACGCTCCAGTCGGGGTGCTGCTGCGTGACCAGGGCGGCGATGCCCGCCACATGCGGGGTAGCCATGGAGGTCCCGGACATCACCGCGGCCCCGTCGCCGGTGCCCATTCCCGCGGAGGTGATGGTGTCACCGGGCCCGGTGATATCCGGCTTGACGACTCCGATGGACCCGTGCGTGCCTCGCGAGGAGAACGACGACACCAGATCGTTGATGCTCGCGTCGTTCGACGGCTGGTTGTTGAGCAAGTCGCTGGAGAACGTCACATTCAGGGTGCCGGCCGCGGCGGTATCCGCCAGCCGTGTTGTCTCACCGAGCGTCAATTGGAAGGCCGGGATCGTGTCATTGCCGGCGATGCCGGCGGTGAACACCGGCACGTCGCCGGTGAGGATCACCCCGACCGCGCCGGCGTTGGCGGCATTGTCCGTGCGTCCACCCGACCCGCAGCGTCGGGAGGCGTCGTTGGAGTCCCAGGTGAGCCAGGCGATCTTGCCGGCGACGGCGGCAGCGTCCGCCGCGCTGAACGGCTCGCAGCCGTCGGAATTGCCTGCCTCCGAGACCGGCACCACGTCGGCCGTGATGTCAGACATTTCGGACCACTCGTAGTTCACTGACACCTGGCCCACCGCGGTCCCCTCGACGGCGGCGGGGGCGTTGAGCTCGATTCCGGAGAGCAGTTGGTAGGAGTCGACGGAGCTGGCGACGGCCAGCGCGCCGACGGCGTTGCCGGGGGAGCCGCCGATGTCGGTCAGGTCCCCGCCGTTGCCCATGGCGATGACCGGCAGCACGCCGTTGTCCGCCAGCTTGTTGACGACGTCGTTCTCCGGGTCATCCGGGGTGGCGTAGTCGGCGCCGAGCGACAGGTTGACCACATCCATGTGGTCGGAGAAATCGCCGTCACCGTTGGGATCCAGGGCCGCGTCCAGCGCGGGGATGACGGCGTCCGTCGAGCCATCGCATCCGAACACCTTGAACGAGTAGAGCGTCGCGCCGGGCGCCATCCCCGGGCCGATCTTCATGCCGTCCAAATCGTCGCCGGTCAGAGTCGCATCGTTACCCGTGAACGTCGTTCCGTCGGCGTTCTCGCCGTAACCGGCCACGGTGCCGGCCACGTGGGTGCCGTGGCTCTGGCAGTCCAGCGGGTTCGGATCCGGGTGCGGCACGGGCTGATAGTTCGGGTTCAGCTCACCGGTGGCCGTCAGGGGCGAGGCGTCATAGTCGTTGCCGACGAAGTCGAAACCACCACCGATCTTGACCGCGGCCAACTCCGTCAGGCCGGACCGCCAGTCCGACGTGATCGAGTCAGAGGTCTTCAGCGCCTCCTCGTAGGCCGTCGTGGTTCCGGGTCCGCCGAAGTCTGCATGCGTGTAGTCGATCCCGGTATCGATGATCGCCACGGACACGCCCTCGCCGGTGGCGGGGGTGTCCTGCCAGGCGTTCAGCACCCGGGTGAGCTGCGCGGTGTGCGCGTTCAGCGGGTGCTTCGGCACGATGGGCGAGATCTTGACGACGTCGCGTTGCGCCGCCAACTGGGCGCGTTGCTTGGCCGTGACCCGGACGGCGAAGCCCGGCACCGCGTTGCTCACCGTGAACAGCGGCTCCGCGCCGCGGCCCTCCACCTGCGCCGCGAGCGTCTTCGCGCGCTGTTCAATGAGGGCCCGCGCGTCCCCCACGGCCGCCTTGGCTGCCTTCTTCTTCGCGGCGGGGCTCCCCTTGGCGGTCTTGAGCACCCGGGCCGAGACGGCGGTGGCCGGCTCGGCGGACAGTTCCACGAAGACCGTCTGCGGTGTGGACGCCGCCCGCTTCTTCTGTGCCGCCGGGGACGCGTCATACCCATCCGCCAGGTCCAGCGAACCTGCCAGGCTTCCCGGTGGCGGCGTCGGGACCGCTGTCGCAGGCGCGGCCCCATCACCGGTCGCGGACGGGGCGGTCGCGGACGGACCGGTGGCAGGTACGGGCGCTGCGGCCGCGACTCCTCCCACGTCGACCACCATCGTCGTCAGTAATGATGCCGCGGCCAGCAGCGTGCCGATGCGATAGCTGCGCGTGCGCGTTCGTGACATGTGTACCGCCCCCGATCCAGGCTCCGAATGCCGGTTGATGTGCTACCGACTACACACAGCACCCGGCTGGTCACGCCGAGTGCTGCTCGTGTCGCAGGACGTTACCCCGGTCACGCGCATTCCGCGCGTTGTGACGCGCCACACACCGCCGAGTCCTTCGCGACGGCCGATCGGCCACCCCACCGCCGTCATCGTCATCGGCCCGCAGCTCGACCCGGCGCACCATCCCGGAGCACGGCTCTCACGGCACGATTCGGTGCCGGACGCGACGTTTGTGACCCCCTCGTGTCGGGAAAGAGCTGTACGCCCGGAAGGACATTGCGCTGCCCGATTCCGAGCGGACCGTCTCTCCAGCGACTGGCGCGATCGCGCACAGCACGACAAGCGGCGATCAAGAGCACCTGGAAAGCGATGCCGATGGCATCCGTTCGACCGAGGAGGCCGATTGCAATGAATCATGCGTCTCACCCGCAGGCCCACCGCCCGGTGCACCGCCGACGTCCGCACGACGGACCCCCACACACACTGATGGCGGGCCTTGCCGCGTTCGGCGCGCTCGTCCTGGCCCTCGCCCTGGCCACCCCGGCCGCGGCAGCGTCGGATCGGTCCATCACGGTCACGCCGTCCTCGGGACTGCAGGACGGCCAGACCGTGTCGCTGTCCGGGTCGGGATTCACCGCCAACACCCAGCTCTTCGTGGTCGAGTGCAACACGTCGGCCTCCGGGGCGGCAGGGTGCGATGTCAGCCACTTCACGCAGGCGACGAGCGATGCGGACGGCAACTTCTCGTTGAAGTCGTTCACCGTCTCGGCGGCGTTCGGCTCGACCGACTGCACGAAGCAGGACTGCGTCATCCAGGCGGCCGAGGGTGCCAGCCCCGACGCGCCACGTGGCACCTCCGGGGTGTTGGAGTTCGCGGCGGCGGGCACGACCACCTCCTCTCAGTCGACCACGTCGGCGGCGCCCGGTTCATCGAGCGCGACCAGCGGGTCCAGTTCGTCCAGCGCGGCGAACAGTTCATCGAGCACGGCAGGCGGATCGTCGACGAGCACCCCGGCCGCCTCGAGCGGTTCCTCGAGGCCGGGATCGTCGTCCATGACGCAGTCCCGTACCTCGGGCGCCGTCGCCGGTGCG
>CAZIIX010000007.1:22704-26350 GCA_964539345.1 uncultured Actinomycetes bacterium
GCCGGGATCGTCGTCCATGACGCAGTCCCGTACCTCGGGCGCCGTCGCCGGTGCGGGTGGGACGCAGACCACGACGCCGTCGGGGGAGTTGGCATTCACCGGAGCCCCCACCGGGCTGCTGCTCGGCATCGGTACCGGGCTGCTGCTTCTCGGCGGATTGGTGGTAGCGCTCTCGCGTAGCAGGCGGTCGCAGCATGCGCGCTAGACGAACGATGACGGACGGACTCGCCGCCCGGCGGCGCATTGGCGTGCTCGGCGTCCGGCGGCGCCTCGGCGTCCTCGCCGGGCTGGCCGTGGCCACGGCCCTGCTGCTCGCGGCATGCGGATCGAGCGGGTCGAGTCCCGGCGATACGAGCGGGGCAGCGGGAATCGCGCCGACGAACGGGGTCGGCGGGTCGGAAGCCGGCACGCCGCCCGGGACTGAAGCCGACACGACGCCAGGGTCGGAAACGGGCACGGCGCCCGGAACGGCGGGCGGTGCGTCCACCGGCCCGTCGGGCAGTGCCGCGCCGGGCATGTCCGGCTCCGCGGGGCCATCCGGCTCGGCCGGGCCGTCGGCGTCCGGCCCCGGCTCGGCGAGCGCGGCCGAACCGGAGGCGCAGCAGGCGATCACGAAGGCCTACCAGGCGTTCTTCTCGCCGGACACCACGCTCCAGCAGACCCTCGATGCGCTGCAGAACGGCGACCAGTTCAAGGAGGTCGTCGAGAACCAGGGCCAGGGCTCGATGTCGAGCGTGGCGGCGAAGGCGTCGGCCAAGGTCTCCGACATCAGCATGGTCTCCTCGGACGTGGCCAAGCTGACCTTCTCCATCTATTCGGGCGGCAAGGCGATGCTGCCGGACCAGCCCGGGTACGCCGTCAAGCAGGACGGCCAGTGGAAGATCTCCGACTTCACGTTCTGCGGGTTGATGCGGCTGGAGATGGGTGACAAGGCGCCGAAGCAGTGCAGTACCAGCCTCGGAACCCAGCCCCCCGGCTGACCGGACGGCCCAGGGACGGCCGCGCTGTGACGTAGCACCACGGGCAGGGGCGGCTCCGCCGGGCAGAAGGAGCGTTGCCGCATGCAGCACGGTGCCGACATCGCCGTCGGGGGCCACAAGCGGGTGCCGCGGGCGATCGCCCTGGGGACGGTCCTCGCGGTCCTGTTCCTGACGTTCCTGGACACCACGATCGTCACCGTCACCCTGGGCAATATCCAGTACAGCCTGGGCGCCGGCGTCATTCCGCTGCAATGGGTGGTCAACGCGTATTCGTTGGTGTTCGCCAGCCTGATGCTGTTCGCGGGCTCACTGGGCGACCGGCTCGGCCGTAAACGCCTGATGCTCATCGGTATCGCCGTGTTCTGCGCCGGCTCGGTCCTCAGCGCCGTCGCACCGGGCATCGGATGGCTCATCGCCGGCCGCGCCGTCATGGGCGTCGGAGCGGCCGCCTCCGAACCCGGGACGCTGTCGGTGATCCGGCACATGTACCCCAACGGCGCGCAGCGCGCTCGGGCGTTGGGCGCATGGTCCGCGGTCGCCGGGCTCTCGCTGGCGCTGGGACCGGTCATCGGCGGGCTGCTGATCGCCGTCGGCGACTGGCGCACCGTGTTCTGGTTCAACCTGGCCCTCGGCGGTCTGCTGCTGCTGTTCGGCGCGGGTTATGTTCCGTCCAGCAGGGATCCGCAGCCGGGAGGGCTGGACGTCGGCGGCTTCGTGCTGGGGGCGATCGCCCTGGGCAGCGTCATCTTCGCCGGCGTCTCGGGCGAGCAGTACGGCTACTCGACACCGTGGATCATCGTGCTGTTCGTCGTCGGGGGAATGGCCGCGCTGGTGATGATCGCGGTCGAGCGGCGCGCGCGCAATCCCATCATCAGCTGGCGCTATCTGCGCCAGCCCAGCGTGGCCGACGCGCTGTTCGCGGCGTTCGCCATCTACTTCGGGGTGTTCTCCATCTTCTTCTTCACCGCTCTGTACCTCGACGTCGTCGAGGGATACGGCGGCCTGGCAATGGCCGAGCTGTTCGGGCCGATGGCGGGCCTGATCGTCGGCGGGTCGGTGGCGTCCGGGTTCTGGGTGGGTCTGGTCGGCCCGCGCGGGCCGATGGTCACCGGCGCCGTCATCAGCGCGGCGGGCATCGTGATGACCCGCATCTATCTGACGTCGTCGCCGGACTTCGGTGCGTTGGTGCTGGCTCTGGCGGTGGCGGGACTGGGATTCGGCATCGCCGTGGTACCGGTGACCGCGGCCGTGCTGGCACACGTTCCCGCGGCCCATTCCGGCATGGCTGCCGGGGCGACGAACACGGCCCGGCAACTGGGGACGGTGATCGGAGTGACGGTGCTGGGCGCGCTGGTCAACGCGACGATCACCAGCGGATTCGGGTCGAGCCTGGAACAGCGCGGCGTACCCGAGTCGCTGCGCCAGACGGTGCTGTCCATCCTGGAGGTCGGCGGCCCGGCGGCGCAGGGGCTCGACATCGCCCACCCGGATCCGGGGATCGCCTCATTGGTGCACGCCGCGACGTCCGCGTTCCGGGACGGGATCCACCTGGCGCTCGTCGTCTCGGCCGGCCTGATCGTGGCATCGGCGCTGATCACGCTGCTGATGCCACGATCGGTCCTGGACCCCGAGTCGGAACTGGACTAGCGCCGCGTCCGGCCGTGACCGGCGCTATGACGAGGACTCGTGGAAGATGTCGGGCTCGATGTAGATGACCCTCGCGGCGGGAACGGCGGCGCGGATCCGTCGTTCCACCTCGTCGATGACGGTCGCCACCTCGACCGCCGACACCTGCGGCGGGGTCGCGACCTTCACCCCCACCATGAGCTCGTCCGGGCCCAGATAGAGCGACCGCAGGTGGATGATCCGCTGCACGCCGGGGCTGCCGGCCACCGCGGCGCGAATGGCCGCGGTGTCGGCGCGCGAGGCGCCCTCCCCGACCAGCAGGCTCTTGACCTCGATGCCGAGCACCAGCGCCACCACCACGAGCAGCACACCGATGGCGACCGTACCGATGCCGTCGAACAACCCGTCGCCGGTGACGACGGTGAGCACCACGCCGGCCAGGGCGAGCACCAGCCCCACCAGCGCGGCGATGTCCTCGAGCAGGACCACCGGCAGCTCCGGTGCCTTGGCGCGCCGCACGAACTGGATCAGCGAGATCCCCTGCCGATGCGGCGCGGACTCGCGCAACGCCGTCCGCAACGAGAACGACTCCAGCGCAATCGCTATCACGAGCACGACGATCGGCAGCCAGGCCAGCGAGATCGACTCCGGGTGCTGGATCTTATGGACGCCCTCGTAGATGGAGAAGACGCCGCCCACCGAGAACAGCACGATGGCGACCATGAAGGCGTACACGTACCGCTCGCGCCCGTAGCCGAACGGATGCTCCTCATCGGCCGCGCGGCGCGACCTCTTGCCGCCGATCAGCAGCAGCACCTGGTTGCCGGAATCCGCCAGCGAGTGCACCGACTCGGCCAGCATCGAGGACGAGCCGGAGAACAGGAACGCCACGAATTTCGTGATCGCGATACCCAGGTTCGCGGCGAACGCGGCGAGGATCGCCTTGGTGCCACCCTCGTGTCCGGAGCTCATTCGACCGCCCATCGTCGTCGTGCTGATGCTGCGTCGCTGAGCCAGGATACCGCCCGCGGGCAGGGAAT
>CAZIIX010000007.1:26450-28844 GCA_964539345.1 uncultured Actinomycetes bacterium
CGGTGCGGTCGGTGCCAGAGATGGTGTGGTCGGTGGTGCTGGTGGTCATGATGGCTCCTGATGGGTCGTCGGGGATCGGGCGGCCGCGAGCGACGCGCGGACGTAGGCGTCCCGCGGGTGGCGGCGTGCTGGGATCAGGCTGCTAGCAACAGCATTCAGACATGAGGCCCTCGTTCCGTTCCGGGGGCCGGGATGGCCCGCGCTTGCGGGGCGCCGTCATGCGCACCGCCAGGTCCTCACCCGGAGCACCCCACCGCGAGAGAGGGTTGCCGCCCAGCAAGCCGGGGCTTGTCGCTGGAACTCGTGACCTACGCGCCGACTCTAGCAGACCCGTAGCGGCCGCTCGGGACACCCCCGCGGTGCGATCACAGTGCGCGTAGCGGGAGCGTCAGCTCCGACGGGGCGCCCGCCTGGACGGCGACGGGGATGCCCCAGTCCTGTTGGTAGAGGTGGCAAGCGGCGAACTCCGGAACGATGCCGGTGTCCGGGTCCCCGTCGCACGCGGCGGCCCGCACGCTGACGTGCAGCACACCGGCCGTCACATCGTCGGCGAGCCGCAACGTGCGCGAAAGCCCCGCGGTCGCACCGGAACCCGCCTGCAGCAGCGACGGCGGGGTGGCAGACACCTCGAGCTGGGTCGGTTCGCCGAACCGGTCGTCGAGCTTCTGCCCCGCGGGCGGCCGGAAATCGACGCGCACGGTGAGCTCCCCGGTGCCGACGGGGGTCGGTGGGCGGGCGGCCCGCTGCGCGGTGCCGCGGATCTGCTGAGCCGCGACCGGGATGCGAAGCCGGGTCAGCCGGTGGGCCGCCGACTCGACGACGACCAGAAGCGGTTCGTCGTCCGCCCATTCGACGACGGCGTCGGACGGCTCGGCGAGATCCGTGGCCAGTGTGGACATCTCCATCGTCACCGGGTCGTAGCGGCGCACCGCGCCGTTGTAGGTGTCGCACACCGCGACCGAACCGTCCGGCAGCGCTGCCACCCCCAGCGGGTGCTGCAGCCGCGCCCGGGCGGCGGGGCCGTCCACGTGTCCGAAGTCGAAAAGTCCGGTGCCCACGTCGGTCCGCACCACGTACCGTCCGCCGCCCGCGTCGCCCTTTCCGCCCGCGCCGGCGTCGTCTGCGCCGTCCTCCCCGCTCGCTACGCCACGCGGCTCCTGGATCGACATCCGCCGCAACGCGGACGTCTCGGAGTCAGCGATCCACAGCAGCGTCCCGTCCGCCGACGCCGCCAACCCCGAGGGCTGTGCGAAGTGCGCTGACGCCGCGGGGCCGTCGCGCAGCCCCTCGGCGCTGGTGCCGCCGATGACGCCGACGGTCGCGGCCACCGGGTCGAAGCGCCACAGCTGGTGCGTCCCGGCCATCGCCACGATGATCGCGTCGTCGAACCAGGCGACATCCCACGGCGACGACAGCGGTTGGGACAGTGCCGGTCCCGCGCCCGTGCGTTCTCGCAGCTGCCGACCGGTCCCGGCCACCGTGCGGACCGCGCCATCGCCGAGCCGCAGGCCGCGCAGCGCATGGTTGACGGTGTCGGCGATGACGACGTCATACCCGACCCGGTCGACGACAGGACCGGGCAGCAGCGTCAGGCCCTGTGGTTCGGCGAAGGACGCCTCGTCGGCCGGGCCGTCGGCCATGCCCCGCCGCCCGGATCCGATGCGCCGGAGCACCGTGGTGAGATCGGCGTCGAGCTCGACGATCTGGTGGTGCGCGCTGTCCGACACCAGCAGCGAGCCGGACGGTAGCGGTACGGCCTTGCCGGGGAACCGAAGGGCGGTCCGGGCCGGTGCCGGCGGGACGTACGGGGCATCGCCGCGGCGCAGCGATCCTGCCGCCTCGTGCCGGGCGACCAGGTCGCGGAGCAGCACCTCCAGCCCGTGCGCATGCCCCTCGCCAGACATCTGCGCGACCACATAGCCGTCCGGGTCGATCAGAGTCAGGGTCGGCCAGGCCCGCGCGGTGTAGGCCTTCCACGTCGTCAGCTCCGGATCGTCCAGCACCGGGTGGGACACGTCGTAGCGTTCGACCGCGGCGGCGAGCGCCGCCGGGTCCGCCTCATGGGCGAACTTCGGCGAGTGAACGCCGACGATGACGAGGACATCGGCGAAACGCTGCTCGATGTGGCGTAGCTCGTCGAGCACATGCAGGCAGTTCATGCAGCAGAACGTCCAGAAGTCCAGCAGGACGAACTTGCCGCGCAACTCCGCCAGGGAGAGCGGCCGTCCGCCGGTATTGAGCCAGCCGCGGCCGGTCAGGGGCGCGGCATGGATGCGGGCTGAGGATCGCGTGGCAGGCACCCCATCACTGTAGGCAGCTCCGTGCGGCGCGTTCGACCCGGCGGGCGGCGGAACGCGCTAGATCTGGCCGTTGAGCTTGGCCAGCAGCGCGGTG
>CAZIIX010000008.1:0-3400 GCA_964539345.1 uncultured Actinomycetes bacterium
CATGGCTCCAGGGTACGGACGTGGCAGGTATGACGTCGGCCTCGGGAGTGCACCACGCCGTTTCTCCCGTAGGCTGTCCGGGTGGCAGAGAGCACTTCCGACGAGACATTCCGCCGATTGGGCACATCCGGACTCGTGGTGTCCACCGTGGGCCTGGGCTGCAACAACCTGGGCCGGGCCGGCAGCCGCACCGAGGATCCGGCGGCCGCGACCGCCGTCGTGCACGCGGCCCTGGACGCGGGCATCACGTTCTTCGACACGGCCGACGTCTACGGCGCCCCGCCCGGCCGCTCCGAGGAGCTGCTCGGCCAGGCACTCGGGGCGCGGCGCGCGGACGTCGTCATCGCCACCAAGTTCGGCATGGACGCCCGCGGCTCCAACGGGCGCGACTTCGGGGCCCGCGGCTCCCGCCGCTACATCCGGCAGGCGGTCGAGGCGTCGCTGCGCCGACTCGGCACGGACTGGATCGACCTGTACCAGCTGCACGCCCCCGACCTGGGCACCCCGCTGGAGGAGACGCTGGCCGCCCTCGACGACCTCGTCACCGCCGGCACCGTGCGCTACCTGGGGCATTCGAACTTCTCCGGCTGGCAGCTCGCCGACGCAGCCTGGACCGCACAGTCCGGCTCCCGGACGCCGTTCATCTCCGCGCAGAACCAGTACTCGCTGCTGCATCGTGACGCCGAGCGGGAACTGATCCCCGCGGCGCACGCGTTCGGCGTCGGGGTGCTGCCGTTCTTCCCGCTGGCCAACGGGCTGCTGACCGGCAAGTACACCCGGGAGAACGTGCCGGCCGACAGCAGGCTGAAGCTGTTCAAGCCGGCGCTGCTGGAGACCGCGCCGTGGGAGGCGCTGGAGGCCTTGCAGCACTTCGCCGACGAGCGGGGCATCGGCATGCTGGACGTCGCGTTCGGCTGGTTGCTGGCGCAGCCGCAGGTGGCCAGCGTCATCGCCGGCGCCACCACGGCCGAACAGGTGACGGCGAACGCCCGGGCCGCCGCCTGGGAGCCGACCGACGAAGACCTCGCCGCCATCGACGAGATCCTGCCGCCCCCGGTGTGACGTCGTCCTCCGCCCCCGCGGGCACCACCCAACGATCGCGGCGGCACCTTGAGCACACCGGCGCCGTCGCAGCGGTCGCGGTGGTGTTCGGCGCGGCGGGCATCTCGATGGCGTCGGCCGTCTCCCGGATGCCGGAGATCAAGGCGCATGTCGGAGCGTCGGCGACGCAGCTGGCGTTCGCCCTGGTGTGCGTGGGCATCGGGTCGATCATCGGGATGCCGTTCGCCGGGAGGCTGAGCGCGCGCTTCGGTACCGCGTCGATCACGACCGTGTTCGCCACCGTCGCGGTCGTCGGATGGTCACTGATCCCGCTGTCCGGCTCGGTGGTGGAGCTGGCGCTGATCCTGCTGCTGACCGGAGTCGGCGTCGGCACGTGGGACGTCGCGATGAACATCCAGGGATCGATCGTCGAACGGGCGCGACGCCAGGTGCTGATGCCGCTGTGGCACGGGCTGTTCTCGGTCGGCGGGGTCCTCGGGGCGCTGATCGGTGCGGGCGCGGCCCGCTGGGGGATCCCGCTGGGCTGGCAGTTGCCGGTCGTCTCCGCGGTGCTGTGGATCGCGGTCCTGGTGAGCTGCCGGATCTTCCTGCCGAGCCCGCCGCCCGAGGTCACCGAGGTCGTGCCGTCGGCTCCGGCCACTGCGGCCAGTCCGGCGGCTGCGTCGACTGCGTCCACTCCGGCTACCTCCGCGGCTCCGGCAGCGCCACGCACTCCATCCGATCCTGCGGCCGCTGCGTCCTCGGCGGCCCCGGCTCGTCCCCCGGCTCGCCCGCCGGCTGGCCAGGGCCGACCGCGCCGCGGCGTCAGCCGACTCGAGATCCTGCTCGGCCTGATCATGCTGTCCACCGCGCTCGGCGAGGGCGCCGCCAACGACTGGCTGGCGGTCGCGCTGGTCGACGAACGCGGCGCACCGGCCGCCATCGGGGCGCTGACCTACGCCGGGTTCAACATCACCATGGCGATCGGCCGCTTCACCGGCGGGCCGCTCATCGCCCGGTTCGGGCGGGTCGCGTCACTGCGGGTGGCCGGATCCATCGCCGCGATCGGGATCCTGATGCTGTGCCTGATCCCGGGCACGGCGGTGGCGCTGATCGGCGCGGCCGCCTGGGGGCTGGGGCTCGCGATCGTGTTCCCGTCGGCGATCTCCGCGGCGGGTGAGGTTCCCGGGCGCGGCGACCGGGCCATCGCGACCGTCTCGACCATCGGCTACGGCGGCTTCCTGCTCGGCGCGCCCACGATCGGCACACTCGCGCATGCGATCCCGCTGCTCGACGCGCTGCTGGTCGTCGCGGCATTCGCGATCCTCATCGTGCTCATCGCCCCGGCGGCCCGGGAGCGGCGCGCGGCGACCCGGACCATCGCCCGCTCCTGACGGAACGACCGGCGCGGCCCCGCCCTGCCGGTCCAGCACAATGGACGCGTGCCTCCCTCGATCGCCCGCGCCGTCGGCCTGCTGCTGGGCACCGCCCTCGACGCGCTGCTCGGCGACCCCCGGCGCTACCACCCGGTGGCCGGTTTCGGGGCCGTTGCAGGATCCGTCGAACGCCGGATGTGGGCGGACTCGCGTCGCCGGGGCACCCTGTTCACGGCCGCGGTCGTGGGTGGCGTCGTCGTCATGGGGGCTGCCGCACAACGGTTCTCGTCATCCTCGGCGATCCTTCGCGCAGGTATGACGGCGGTTGCGACCTGGACCGTGCTCGGCGGCCGCAGTCTTCGTGCGGAGGCAGCGATCCTGCAGGGCCTGGTGGAATCGGGCGATCTCCCGGCCGCACGTGAGCGGGTCACGCACCTGGTCGGGCGGGACCCGTCGGGGCTGGGCCCGGACGAGATCGCCCGCGCCGGCGTGGAATCCGTGGCGGAGAACACCTCGGACGCGGTGGTGGCTCCGCTGGTGTGGGGCGTGGTGGCGGGAGTGCCGGGGCTGCTCGGCTACCGCGCGGTGAACACGCTCGATGCGATGGTCGGCCACCGCAGCCCGCGGTACGAGAGCTTCGGCTGGGCGTCCGCGCGGCTGGACGATCTGGCGAATGTCGTTCCGGCCCGACTGTGCGCGGCCATCACCGCGCTGGTCAGCGGCAGCCCGCGTCGGGTGTGGTCGGTGGTGCGGCGGGACGCGCGGCGGCATCCCAGCCCGAATGCGGGGTGGTGCGAGACCGCGTATGCCGCGGCGCTCGGGGTCCGCCTGGGCGGGACGAACAGCTACGCCGGCCGCGTCGAACACCGGCCGGTGATCGGCGACGGGCGGGCGCCGGTGGTCGCGGACCTGGGACGGGCCGCCCGACTCACCTCGCGCGTCACGGCGGTGGCCGCCGGGCTCGCCGGTGCGACGGCCCTCAC
>CAZIIX010000008.1:3500-6864 GCA_964539345.1 uncultured Actinomycetes bacterium
CGTGACCAACGGCGCAGGGACACCCCCCGATCGGTGCGCTAGAGTATCGGTGATCCCCGCAACCAGCGGGGATTGGCACACGTTCAGCGAAGACCGGTGAGAATCCGGCGCTGTCCCGCAACGGTACTGCCCTCCACCGAGGGGGCGAGCCCGGACGCCTGACGTCTGCCGCGAAACCAGTCCTCGGAGGAAGGGCGGTTCCGTACGGCACCTCCCGGTGCCGCGGCGGGCGCACTTCGTCCTCCGCGACCGATGGAGGATGTCCTATGACCCATTTCTGGGGGTCTCGTCGAAATCGTGGGGCGACAGCAGCTCTCGCCCTCATCGCAGCGCTGACGCTGGTCGTCGGCTGCGGCAGCACGTCGGGCAGCGAGGGCGGCGCCACCGATGCCGGCGGCTCGGCCACCGAGCAGTCCACCGGCACCGATGCCGGCGCCGCGGACGGCACGGGCGGTTCGACCGCAGCGGGTGCCGGCGGCGAGGATGCCGCGTCCGGTGACACCGCGGCCCCGGACCAGCCGGCCGCCTCCGTCGGCGACGACACGCCGACCACCGACGACGCGGCAGATCCGAGCGCGGCCACCGGCGGGGACTCCGGCACCGCCGACGCACCCGCGGAGCCGACCTACCCCGTCACGGTCACCACCTCCGGCGGGGAACTGACCATCTCCGCCCAACCGACCGCGATCGTCTCGCTCTCTCCCACCGCCACCGAGATGCTCTACGCCATCGGCGCCGGCGACCAGGTCGTCGCGGTGGACAAGAACTCCAACTACCCCGAGCAGGGTCTGCCGGCCAACACCGTCGACGGGTACGAGGTCAACGTCGAGGCGATCTCCCAGTTCCACCCGGACCTGGTGATCTCGTCATACCTCTCCGACGAGCAGATCGCCCAATTCGGCAAGCTGAGCATTCCGGTCCTCATGCAGCCCGCCGTCGCCGACCTGGACGGCACCTACGAACAGATCGAGCAGCTCGGCACGATCACCGGGCATGCGTCATCGGCGGACGACGTCGTCACCACCATGAAGGACGAGATCGCCGACATCGTGGCCCAGGCACCGACTTTCGCACCGGAGGCGACCTACTACTACGAGCTGGACCAGACGTACTACTCGCAGACGTCGGAAACGTTCCTGGGCAGCCTGATGGGCATGCTGCACCTGGACAACATCGCCGACGCGGCCGACGGCGCGGCGGAGGCCGGCGGCTACCCGCAGCTCAGCGCCGAGTTCATCCTGAAGTCCGACCCGGACTACATCTTCCTGTCCGATGTCAAGTGCTGCGACCAGTCCGCGGCCACGGTCGCCGCACGCCCCGGCTGGTCGACACTGCAGGCCGTCAAGGGCGACCGGGTCGTCGAACTCGACGACGACATCGCCTCTCGGTGGGGCCCCCGAGTGGTGGACCTGCTGCGGACCGTGGTGACGGCGTTGACGGAACACCCGGCGCAGCGATGACCGCACGGCGATGACACTGCGATGACACGGCGATGACACGGCGATGACGACGCAGCAGGCGACACCGGACGTGGTCGAGATGGCCCGTCCGGTGTCGCGCGCGGCGCGGTGGCCGATCGTCATCTCCACGATCGCACTGCTCGGCGCCATGGCCGCCGCAGTCGCGCTCGGTCCCGCGCCGATCCCGCTGCCCGACCTGATCAGCACCCTGGCCGGGCACCTGCCGCTGATCGGATTCCACTCCGGTGTGGGCTCCGTCGACCAGGCGATCATCTGGGAACTGCGGCTGCCCCGCATCGTGCTGGCGGCGTTGGTCGGTGCGATGCTCGCCGCCGGCGGCGCCGCCTACCAGGGGGTGCTGCGGAACTCGCTGGCCGACCCGTATCTGCTCGGCGTCGCGGCGGGCGCGGGACTGGGCGCGACCTCGGTGATCGTCGCCGGCCATGCCGGGAGCTTCCTGCTGCCGCTCGCAGCGTTCGTCGGGGCCGTGCTGGCCGTGGCGCTCACGTATGTGGTGGCCGCCGCCGGCTCGGAGAATTCCGGCGGCTATGCCATCATCCTGGCCGGCGTCGCGGTCGCCGCGATGCTCACCGCGGTCCAGACCTATCTGCAGCAACAGCACGCGGAGCAGATCAAGCAGATCTACATCTGGCTGCTCGGCAGCCTCGCCGGGGCCAACTGGGCCAATGTGCGGCTGATCGCGCCGTACATCGTGGTGTGCATGGTCGTGCTGCTCGCGCACCGGCGGATCCTGGACGTGCTGCGACTCGGCACCGACGAGGCCGCCACCCTAGGGGTGCACCCGGAGCGCGCCCGACTGATCGTCATCACCGCCGCCACGCTGGGAACCGCCGCGGCCGTATCCGTCAGCGGGCTGATCGGGTTCGTCGGAATCGTGGCGCCGCACGCGGTCCGGCTCGCCGCCGGCGCCAGCTACCGGATCGTGCTGCCGGTGTCGATGATCAGCGGCGCGGCATTCCTGATCCTGGCGGATCTGGCGGCACGCACGCTGCAGTCCCCGGCCGAGATCCCGATCGGTGTCGTCACCGCGTTCATCGGCGGACCGTTCTTCCTGGTGGTGCTCCGCTCGCGCCGCACCCATCACGGGGTGCTCTGACCATGCTGACCCTCACCGCGATCACCCTGCGCTACCCCGGCAGCGACGCCCCGGCGGTCGACCGGGTGAGTCTCGCTGCGGCGCCGGGCGAATGGATCGGCCTGGTCGGGCCCAACGGTGCCGGCAAGTCCAGCCTGCTGCGCGCCATGGCGCACCTCGCCGACTACGACGGCACGATCGCGGTCGACGGCGAGGTCACCGACCGGCTGCCCCGCCGGCGGCTCGCCCGGATGCTCGCCTACGTGCCGCAGCAGCCGGAGTGGCCCGGCGGCATGACGGTCACCGACTACACCCTGCTCGGCCGCACCCCGCACATCGGCTATTTCGGGGTCGAGTCGGCCGGGGACCGCCGCCGCTGCGCCGCCCTGCTGGCCCGCCTCGGGGTCGGGCACCTGGCGACCCGCATGCTCCCGACGCTCTCCGGTGGCGAGATGCAACGCGTGGTGCTCGCCCGCGCCCTGGCGCAACAGGCCCCGGTGCTGCTGCTGGACGAGCCGACGAGCGCACTCGACGTCGGGAATCGTGTCGAGGCACTGGAACTCGTCGACGAGCTGCGCGGCGAATACGGGTTGACGGTGATCTCCGTCATGCATGACCTGACGCTCGCCGCCCAATTCGCCGACCGGCTGGTGTTGCTCGCCGAGGGCCGGGTGGCCGCGGTCGGCACGCCGCGGGAGGTGCTCGACGAGGAGTTGCTCGCGCGCTGCTTCGGCGGGCACGTGCGGGTGCTCGCCGACGGCGACGGCACGCCGATCGTGGTGCCGGTGCGCTCGCGGACCGCGCGCGG
>CAZIIX010000008.1:6964-8193 GCA_964539345.1 uncultured Actinomycetes bacterium
CGGGGCCACCGTCACGTATGTGGCCACCATGGTGGTCGGCGATGACGCCGATCTGGCCGCACGCGTGGCCGCCCACCGGGCGCGCCGACCCGCGCACTGGCGCACCATCGACGCGGGCGCGGACCTGCCGCAGCTGCTGCGTGGGACGCACGGCCCCGTGCTGGTCGACTCGCTGGGCCCGTGGGTGAGCCTGCTGCCGGACTTCCGGGCGGATACGGCCGCGCTGTGCCGCGCCCTGCGGGAGCGGGACGGCGCCACGGTCGTGGTCTCGGACGAGGTGGGGCTGTCGCTGCATCCGACGACGCGCGTCGGCGGCCAGTTCCGCGACGCCCTGGGCATGGTCAACCAGGCGGTGGCGTCCGTGGCCGACCGTGTGCTGCTGGCCGTGGCGGGCCTGGTGATCCCACTCGCGCCCGCCCCGGAGGCGTGATGCTGCCCGCCTTGTCCTTCCTGACCGTGTTCGGCCGGTCCGCAGCGCCGAGCCCGCGGGCCCTGCCGGCATTCCCGGTCGTCGGTGCGCTGATCGGGGTGGCGGTCGGCGGCGTGTGGTGGGGCGCCGGGGAACTGTGGCCGCCGCTGGTCGCCGCCGTGCTGGCCGTCGCCGCCGACGCGGCCGTCACCGGGCTGCTGCATCTCGACGGGTTGTCCGATGCGGCCGACGGTCTGCTACCGCCGCTGGACCGCGACCGGCGGTTGGCGGTGATGCGCGACCCGCACATCGGAGCGTTCGGCGCCGCCACGCTGATCGTGATGCTGGCGCTGCGGATCGCGGCGTTCGCCTCCATGCCGGCGGCGCCGTGGCTGGTCGCGGCGCTGTGGTGTGCGTCGCGCACAGCCATGGCCGTCATCGCGACGACCATGCGCTATGCCCGCGCCGACGGCGGGATCGCGACGGCGTTCCGCGGCGGGCCCGGGTCGTGGTGGCGCTGGGTCGTGCCGCTCGGGCTCGGGCTGATCATCGCGGCGGGGCTGGCCGCCGTCGATGTCGGATGGTGTGCGGTGATCGTGCTGGGCTGCGCCACCCTCGGATCGATCGCGGTCGCCGCGCTCGCCCGGGCCCGGCTCGGCGGATTCACCGGCGATGTGCTCGGTGCCGCCGGCGTCGTCGGCGAGACGGCGGGACTGATGGCGGCGGCCGCGCTATGACGTGCCGACGCGAGGTCACCGCGCCCCACACCGCCTCGACCGCACCTGCGGCCCCGCCGGCGAGCGCACCCGTGACCACCCGG
>CAZIIX010000008.1:8293-25927 GCA_964539345.1 uncultured Actinomycetes bacterium
CACCGCCTCGACCGCACCTGCGGCCCCGCCGGCGAGCGCACCCGTGACCACCCGGTCGGCCGCACCCGTGACCACCCGGCCGATCCCGCCCGCCGGCACCCACGGCGGGGACGGCGAACGCGTGGCGGCGGCGCTGGGCATCGACCCCGCCGACCTGCTGGACCTGTCCGCGTCGATGAATCCGGTTGCCGCCGACCCCGTCCCGATCATCCGACGCCACTTGCGGGCGGGCCTGGACCGGTACCCGACCCCCGATCGGGCGCACGCCGCGCTCGCCGAGGTGATGGGCGTCGCCCCGGAACGGCTGCTGCTCACCAACGGCGGCGCCGAGGCGATCGCCCTGGTCGCCGACGTGCTCGGCGGCTGGGTGATCGAGCCGGAGTTCGCGCTGTATCCCCGACGCGCATCGCCGTTCGGGTCCACCGTCCTCGACGGGCGCGGGAGGGTCCCGCGGTGGCGATCGAATCCGCACAGCCCGTCCGGCATCCTCGCCCGCCCGGACGAGCGCTCGGAGGTCTGGGACGAGGCGTTCTACCCGCTGGCGGCGGGCCGCTGGACCCGGGGCGACGTCGGGGCGGTCGTGGTCGGTTCGCTGACGAAGCTCCTTGCCGCGCCGGGGTTGCGCATCGGATACATCGTGGCCGACCCGGAGCTCCTGGCCGACTGCCGCCGGCGCCAGCCGGGCTGGTCGGTCAACGGGCTGGTGTGTGCGGCACTACCGGACCTGCTGGCGACCGTGGACCTGGCCCGGTCCGTCCGCGGGATCTCCGAGCTGCGCGAGGAGTTGGTGGGACTGCTGTCCTCCCACGGGATTCCGGTGCGCCCGTCGCAGGCGAACTGGGTGCTCGCGGACCGCCGGGGGCTCCGTGAGGCGCTCGCGCCGCACGGGGTGCTCGTCCGGGACTGCACGAGTTTCGGCATGCCCGGCGTCGCGCGGATCGCGGTGCCGACCGCCGAGGGGCTGGCCCGGTTGGAGGCGGCGCTGACCCGGATCGATGCGGATCCGCCAGCCGCGGGGGCATCGCGATGACGTCGCCGTTCGAGGCCGCCCGCGCCGCCGTGCGCCCGATCGACATGACCGGTGCCGGGGCCGCTGCCGGCGCGCGCACGGACCGGCTCACCAAGCCACGCGGTTCGTTGGGCGGGCTGGAGGAACTCGGCATCCGGCTCGCCGCCATCGCCCGCCGCTGCCCCCCGCCACTGCCGGAGCCGGCGACGGTGTGCGTGTTCGCCGCCGACCACGGGGTACTGGCGCAGCGCGTCAGCCCGTGGCCGCAGGAGGTCACGGCGCAGATGGTGGACAACTTCTGCGCCGGGGGCGCGGCGGTCAATGCCCTCGCGCGACGCGCCGGGGCCGACGTCATCGTGGTGGATGTCGGTGTGGCGACACCGATCTCGGCGGTGTCGCCGGCACTGCGCCGCCATCCGGTGCGCGCCGGCACTGCGGACCTGTCCATCGGCCCGGCCATGACCCCGGCCGAGGTGCGCGCCGCGCTGGACATCGGCGCCCGGACCGCCGCCGATGCCGTGGCCGACGGCGCGCGCCTGCTGGTGACCGGCGACATGGGGATCGGCAACACGACCGCGGCGGCGGCGCTGATCGCGGCATTCACCGGCCTCGACGCCGGCGCCGTCACCGGGCGGGGCACCGGCATCGACGACGCCACCCTCGCGGCCAAGACCGCGATCGTGCGCGGCGCCGCAGCGCGGATCCCGCCCGGCGCCTCCCCGATCGCCGTGCTGGCCGAGGTCGGGGGGTTGGAGATCGCCGCGCTCGCGGGTTTCCTCGTCGGCGGGGCGGCGGCCGGAGTCCCCGTCATCGTCGACGGCGTCATCGCGCAGAGCGCCGCGTTGGCTGCCGTTGCCGAGACGCCCGAGGTGGCAGGCTACCTCGTCGCGGGGCATCGCTCCGCCGAGCCGGGTTCGGATGCGGCCCTGCGTCATCTCGGGCTGGCGCCGCTGCTGGACCTGGGCATGCGGCTCGGCGAGGGCAGCGGCGCGACGCTGGCCATCCCGCTGGTGCAGTCCGCCGCGGCCGTTCTCCGCGAGATGGCCACGTTCGACGACGGTGCGGTGAGCGAGCCATGACGCAGTCTCCGGCCGCGCATGACCCTGCCGATACCGGTGGCGGGGCAGTGTGTTTCGAGCGGGTGGTGCATGCCGATGACGGTGGCGGCCGGCCGGCGCCCGCGCTCCTCTGGCGGTTCGCCCGGCCGGTGCGGGCGGTCTCCAGCGCCATGCTGGGCGGCGGGATTCGCGACGCGGCGTGGGTGCTCAATGCGCAGGTCCGCTCGGACTACGGCCGGCTCGATCCGGACGAGCACCTCCGGCAGATCGCCACCGAACACGCACTGGATCCACGCGCCGGGATCGGGCTGCTCACCGCCGCGCGGGTGGAACGGGTGGCGACGGCGACCGGGCGCGGCGTGCGCTGCGACGCCACGGTCGGCGTCTCCTACCCGACCTGGGCGGCGGCGCCGGACGACGAGGCGCTTCCCGCCGACCGGTGGCGGCCCGGCGCGCAGTGGCGGCCCGGCACGATCAACCTGGTGTGCCAGGTGCCGGTTCCGATGACCGACGCCGCGCTGGTCGGCGCGGTGCTCACCGCGACCGAGGCGAAGACGCAGGCGCTACTCGAGGCGGGCGTGCCCGGCACCGGCACCGCCTCGGACGCCGTCGTGGTCTGCTGCCCGCGCGACAGCGATGCCGGAGCGCCGGCCCTGCCCGTGGCGGAGCCGTTCGCGGGCCCGCGCTCGGTGTGGGGCGCGCGGCTGGCGCGGGCCGTGCATCGCGCCGTGGTCATGGGCCTGGAGACCTACGCCCAGCACGACTGACCGCGCCCGCGCCGCCAGACCCGCGCCCCGCGCGCGCTACCCCTGGTGCGGGTAGCGGTGGTCGGTCGGCGCCACGAACGTCTCCTTGATCGACCGCGGCGAGGTCCAGCGCATCACGTTGGAGGCCGACCCGGCCTTGTCGTTCGTGCCGGACGCGCGCGCCCCGCCGAACGGCTGCTGGCCCACCACCGAGCCGGTGGGCTTGTCGTTGATGTAGAAGTTGCCCGCGGTGAACCGCAGCGCCTCGGTGGCCCGGGCGACGGCGGCCCGGTCGTTGGCGATGATCGACCCGGTCAGCGCGTACGGCGAGGCCGTGTCGACGGCGGTGAGGATGTCCTCGAACGCGCCGGGCCGGGAGTCGTCATAGACGTTGACGGCCAGGAACGGCCCGAAGTACTCGGTGCGGAACACCTCGTCGGTCAGGTCCTCGGCGGTGACCAGGGTGGGCCGGACGAAGTAGCCGACCGAGTCGTCATAGCTGCCGCCGGCGAGGATCTCGATGCCGTCGGTGGCCCGGGCGCGATCGATGGCGGCCTTGTTCTTGGCGAACGCCCGATCGTCGATGACGGCCGAGGTGAAGTTCGCGAAGTCCTCCACGTCGCCGACCTTCAGCGCCTCGATGGTGGCGACGACCTCGTCGCGCACCTGCGACCAGAGGGACGCCGGGATATACGCGCGGGAGGCCGCGGAGCACTTCTGCCCGGAGTACTCGTAGGCGCCGCGCACCAGCGCGGTCGGCAGCATGGCGGCATTCGCGGACGGGTGCGCGACCACGAAGTCCTTGCCGCCGGTCTCGCCGACGATCCGCGGATAGGAGTGGTAGGACGCGATGTTCGCCCCGACCTGGGACCACAGCCGCTGGAACGTGGCGGTGGAGCCGGTGAAGTGGATGCCGGCCAGGTGCGGGTCCGCCAGCGCGACCTCGGAGAGGTCCGCGCCCTGGCCGGGGATCATATTGATCACGCCCGGCGGCATGCCCGCCTCCTCCAGCAGTTCCATGGTCAGCGAGGCGGCCAGCTGCTGGGTCGGCGACGGCTTCCACAACACCACGTTGCCCATCAGCGCCGGCACGGTCGGCAGGTTCCCGGCGATCGCGGTGAAGTTGAACGGGGTGATCGCGTAGACGAAGCCCTCCAGCGGCCGGTGGTCGAGCCGGTTCCACTGGCCGCGCGGGTTGACGATCGGCTGCTCGGCGAGCACCTGCCGCGCGAAATGCACGTTGAACCGCCAGAAGTCGGCGAGCTCGCCGACCGCGTCGATCTCCGCCTGCTGGATCGTCTTGGCCTGGCCGAGCATGGTGGCCGCGTTGAGCCGGGCGTGCCACGGGCCGGAGAGCAGGTCGGCGGCGCGCAGCAGGATCGCCGCCCGGTCGTCGAAGGACAGCTCGCGCCAGGCCGGGGCGGCGGCCAGGGCCGCGTCGATCGCGGCGCGCGCGTCGGCCTGGTTGCCGTGCGCGGACACCCCGAGCACCCGCTGGTGGTCGTGCGGCGCCACCACGGTGAACGGCTCGCCGCCGGGCATCCGCCGCTCCCCGCCGATGACGGCCGGCAGCTCGCGCGACTGGCGCATCGACGCCAACGCGTCGGCGAGTTCCGCGCGCTCGGGTGTGCCCGGGGCGTAGCTCAGGTTCGGTTCGTTCACCGGGGCGGGTGGGGTGGTGATGGCATCCATCGTGATGACTCCTTCGGGGTTCGGGGTCGGTGTGTCGGTGGTCCGGTGCGTCGCCGCGGCCGGCCGGTCGGCGCGGCTAGCCGCGGGAGGCCAGGGCGCGGAGGAAGAACAGCAGGTTCGCGGGCCGCTCGGCCAGTCGCCGGGTGAAGTAGCCGTACCAGTCCGATCCGTAGGGCACGTAGACGCGCACCGTGCGGCCGGCGGCCACCAGGCGGCGCTGCTCGTCGGGGCGGATCCCGTACAGCATCTGGTGTTCGTAGTCGGCCGGGCCGCGGCCCGCATCGGCGGCGAGGCGCCCGGCGATGGCGATCAGCCGGGGGTCGTGCGAGCCGACCATCGGGTAGCCGTCGCCGGCCATCAGCACGCGCAGCGCCCGCACGTAGGCGAGGTCGACCGCCGCCGGGTCGGTGTAGGCCACCGCGGCCGGCTCGTGGTAGGCGCCCTTGACCAGCCGCACCCTCGACCCGGTGTCGACCAGGCCGCGCAGGTCGGTCTCGGTGCGGTGCAGCATCGCCTGGATCGCCACGCCCACATCCGGGTGGTCGCCGCGCAGCGCCTTGAGCGTGCGCAGGGTGGCGTCGACAGTGGTGTGGTCCTCCATGTCGAGGGTGACACGGGACCCTGCGTCATACGCGGCGGACACGATGCGGCGGGCACCGGCGAGCGCATAGGCCTCGCCGCCGTCCGGCAGGTCGGTCGAGGCGGGCAGCGCGGCACCGACCGCGGAGAGCTTCACCGACACCTCGGCCCCGTCCGCCAGCCCCGCACGGCGCAGCGCCGCGAGCAGTTCCAGGTACGCCTCGACGGTGGCGTCGGCCTGGGCGCGGTCGCGGGTGTCCTCGCCGAGGTGGTCCATGGTCACCTGCAGCCCGTCGGCGCGCAGCCGGGTGACGGCGGCGATCGCGTCCGGGGTGGTCTCGCCGGCGACGAACCGGTCGACGACCGACCGGGTGACGGGGATGCGGGTGAGGGCGGTGCGCATCGCCGCACTCGAGGACAGCGCCAGGATCGGTCTGCGTAGCAGGAACATGGCGGCTCCTTGGTCGTGCCCGCGGGTCGGGCGGCTACCGGCTGGCTAATCGTTCGGTTGTCCGATTAGTATCTGTAGCCAGATTACCCGTCGACGCGCGGCTTGTCACCCGCCCGACCGGGAGGCAAGGAGGATGCGATGTCGGCCCAGCGGCTCTCGCCGAAACTGCGGCGCGCGATGATCATCGACTCCGCCCGCGGGGTCATCGCCGAGCGCGGCCTGCACGCCACCACGATCCGCGACATCGCCTCGGCCGCCGGGGTCGCCGTCGGCACCGTCACGTACCACTTCTCCGGGATCGCCGAGGTGCTGGCCGGGGTGCTGGAGGCGGAGATGACGCAGTTCTCCGCCGACGTCATGTCCGCGGCCGACTCCGCCCCGACCGGGGAGTCGGGGCTGCGGATCCTCACCGACGGGCTG
Source organism: uncultured Actinomycetes bacterium (assembly GCA_964539345.1). Taxonomy (GTDB): domain Bacteria; phylum Actinomycetota; class Actinomycetes; order Mycobacteriales; family Nakamurellaceae; genus Nakamurella. The sequence goes on from CAZIIX010000008.1 coordinate 14,249, forward strand.
CTGGCCACCGGCGACCGCGCGTTGCAGCACTGGAAGCTGTGGCTCGACTTCTGGACGCTCGCGGCGCACCAGGCGCACTACGCGAAGTGGCAGTCGCGGGTGTACATCAATCTGCACGGGCTGGCGGAGCGGCTGATCCGCCGCGGTGTCGCCGACGGCACCCTGCGGGCGACCGATCCGGCGCGGCAGGCGATCGAGTACATCGCGATCATGGACGGGCTGGTGGTGCAGGCGTATCTGCCGGACTCGCGGCTCGGCCCCGACCAGGCGCGGGAGATCCTGCAGGACTACGTCACGGCGACGTTCGGTACCGGCTGAGAACGGCTGCGCCACCGGGCAGTCCGCGCCAGTGAGCACCGGCCGGCCCACGCGGGTCATCCGGCGACGACGTCGGGCCCTTCGAGGTGCACGGCGATCGGCGGCAGCGGCTCGGTGGCGGGCCCGCGCAGCACGTCGCCGGTCAGCGGCGCGAAATGCGAGCCGTGGCAGGGGCAGAGCAGGATGTCGCCGTGCGGCTGCACCCGGCAGCCCTGGTGCGTGCAGGTGGCGGAGAACGCGCGCACGCTGTCCTCGGTCGGGCGGGCCACGAAACCGGGCTCGCCGTCGATCGTCGCCGCGGTCACGCCCCCGATCGGCACATCGGTCAGCGCCACCACGGTGCCGTCGTCGATGTCCGCGGTCGCCTCCGTCGGGTATGACGAGCCGCTGTTGGTGCACCCCGCGAGGGCGGAACCGGCGACCAGGGACCCGGCGAGGGCGGCAGTGACCGTCACCCCCGTGCCCAGCGCGGCCCGGCGCGATACGCCGGGCGCCTCGTCCGAAACGTCAGGTGCCCGCTCCGTCATGTCTCTCCATCCGCAGGGTCGGCGCCCCCGCTTCCGGCTCGGGGGCGGCCCCTGCCATTGTGGCCGGTGCCGCCGCGGCCGGGGGCGGATAGTGCCCCGGATCACCGGTGCGCGGGGCGGCGCCGGGGGCCCACGCCTGGCCCGGGGCGGCGGCCCACGTCTGGCGCGGGGCGGCGGCCGCGGCCGGTTCCGGGCGCGCGGTCAGCAGGGAGCGCATCAGGTTCCGGTCGGCGGACAGGATGCCGCGCAGCGCATAGGGTGCGGCGATGAGCAGCGCGACACCGGCGACGACCTGGATCGTGATGGTCGGCCAGGTGTCCAGGAAGAACCCGTTCCACAGCTGCGTGCCGCGGTGCCACTGGCCGTCCGGGCCGAGTTGCGCCGGCAGGAAGGGCCGCCAGATCGGGTAGCTGACCGCCCCGAGCCCGCTGTAGAAGAACACCGCGATCGCGAACGTGGCCGGCGCCATGGCCATCTTGCCGCAGAGGCAGCCGAAGGCCCGCCAGGCGTCCACGTCGGTGAGCCGGTCGCGGATCGCGCCGACGAAGCCGGGGTGCCGGCGCCGCACCGGGCCCGGGGCAGGCAGCGACATGTCCAGCAGGGACGCCGCCAGCCCGCGGAACGTCGCGCCCGCGACCCGCGCGAGCAGCAGCCCGAACAGCAGCACGGCGATGCCCACGTAGATCAGGGTCAGGCCGCCGCCGACCGCGATCAGCGTCACGGTCGCGACGAAGAACGCGATGGTCAGTGGGAATGTCACCAGGGCGTACAGCAGTTCGGCCCAGGCGCGCGCCGAGAAGATGCTGCCGCCGCGGCGTGCGGTGCTCGGGGCCGGCCCTGCCGGGGACGCGCCCGACGCGGTGTCCGTCGTCATACTCATGGTTCCATCGTGGCGGCGGCAGCCGGCGGTTCCCAGCGGTCCAGCCCGCCGAATCGGGGTGGGGTTACGCCTACCGTCGGCGGCCAGAGCTAGACGCGCGGGCCGGCCTCGAGATATGCCAGCACCGCGAGCACGCGCCGGTTGTCGTCGGCGTCCTGGCCGAGTGCGAGTTTGCCGAAGATCGCGTTGGTGTGTTTGCCGACGGCCTTCTCGGTGATGACCATCGCGTCCGCGATCGCCGCGTTGGACCGGCCCTGCGCCATGTATTCGAGCACCTCGCGCTCGCGCGGGGTCAGCGACTGGATCGGCGAACTCTCCCGGTGCCGGGTGAGCAGTTGGCTGATCACCTCCGGGTCCATGGCCGTCCCGCCGGCGGCGACCCGGCGCACCGCATCGACGAACTCGCCCACGTTGCTGACGCGATCCTTGAGCAGGTACCCCACGGCGCCGCCGCCGCTGCTGAGCAACTCCCGGGCGTAGAGCTGCTCGACGTATTGGCTGAGCACCAGCACCGGCAGGCCGGGCACCGCCTCGCGGGCGTCGATGGCCGCGCGCAGCCCCTCGTCGGTGAACGTCGGCGGCAGCCGCACGTCGACGACCGCGACGTCCGGACGGTGGGTGACCAGCGCGCGCAGCAGGCTCGGGCCGTTGTCCACGGCCTCGACGATGTCGAAGTCGTGCGCCTGCAGGATCCGCACCAGGCCGTCGCGGAGCAGCGCCGAATCCTCCGCGAGCACCAGTCGCACGGCACACCTCCCTCTGGCTGGGAGCCTAGTGGCTCTGCGTCACAGCGGTGACCTCGGACGGCACGGTGATGACCACCTCGGTGGGCCCTCCCGCGGGACTGGTGACCGCGAGTGTCCCGTCGAATGCCCCGAGCCGCTGGCGAATGCCGGCCAGTCCCCCTCCGGGGCTGATCCTCGCGCCGCCGACGCCGTCGTCGCGGACCCGCACGGTCAGCCAGGTGCCGTCGTGCGTCACGGCGATGACGACGTGAGGGGCGTTCGCGTGCTTCGCGACGTTGGTCAGCGCCTCGGCGACCGCGAAGTACACGGCCGATTCGATCGGGTCGGGAAGCCTTCCGGCAAGGGCGATGTCGAGTTCGACCGGGCGCGGATGGGCGAGGGCCAGCGCCTCGATGGCCCCGGCCAGGCCGCGGTCGGCGAGGACCGGCGGATGGATCCCGCGCACCAGCGAACGGAGCTCGGCCAGGGCCGCCTGTGAGGTGACGCGGGCGTCGGCGATCATCTGCACGGCCGCGGCCGGGTCGGACTTGATCAGTTCCTCGGCCAGCCCGAGGTGCATCCCCAGCGCCACGAGCTGCGCCTGGGCCCCGTCATGCAGGTCGCGTTCGATACGGCGGAGTTCGGCCGCGGAGTGGTCCAGCGATTCGGAGCGCGTCTCCTCCAGCCGGCCGATGCGCTCCTGCAGCTCGACCTCGCCGGACGGCCCGATGATGGTGCGCGTGACCATCGCCCACAGCCGCAGCAGCAGCGGGGAGAGCCAATAGCCCAGCGGGAAGATCAGGAACGCGATGAGGGACGACAGCGCCATGCCGAAGCCGAGCGACACCGCGAAGAACAGGTAGGCCACGTCCCGCCAGCGCGCGGGGTCGGTGAGGATGGTGCGCAGTCGGGCCAGTGTGCCGGGAGCGTCCGCAGTGCGGTAGCCGGCGACGACCGGCTCGCCGAGGATGCGCGCGGCGATGCCCCGGAAACCGTTGCACAGCCGGTCCAGGAATCCCATGACGAGCAACCACAGGCCGAGCCCGATCCAGACCACGGCCAGCCCCACCGACGCGATGAGCAGGGCGATGGCGATCCACGAGGGGATGACGAGCAGCACGAGCGCGCCGGCGAGCAGCACCATCGTGGGGCGGCCGGCGGGGGTGCGGTGCGCGGAGTCGGCCAGGGTCGCCGCGGTCGCAGCGGTCTGGGAGGTCGCAGCGGTCTGGGAGGTCGCAGCGGTCGCGGTCGTCCCGGTGGGGCCGGTGGAGCCGGTGGGTGCGGGGGTCGTCACTCCACCATTGTGGCCGGGCGCACCGGAGAGCACAGTGGGCGTAGGCCCCATGTTCGGCGGGGCGCCATACCCACCGGCGCCGGCCGGGGTGCCACGCGCGGCGAGGGGCGCGCCGAGCCATTCCCACCGGTCGCCGGCCGAGACGCTTCGGCTTTCCGGCGGCCGCGCGGGCCGGTAGCGTCGCCGGTATGGAACTCTCCGGAACGTCAGCCATCGTCACGGGTGCCGCCTCGGGCCTCGGTGCCGCCACGGCCGCTGCCCTCGCGTCCGCGGGGGTGCGGGTGATCGGCGTGGATCTGCCCGCCGGCTGGGAGAAGTCGGGCGGACCGCCGGACGGGGTCACCGCGATCCAGGGCGACGTGACCAACGCCGATGACGTCGCCGGGGCGGTGGCGGCGGCGAGGAGCGACAGCGCCCCGCTGCGGCTGGCGGTGAACTGCGCCGGGGTGGCCTGGGCCTCGCGCATCCTGGGCCGCAAGGGGGTGCACGACCTGGACCTGTTCCGCAATGTGGTGGGCATCAACCTGATCGGCACGTTCAACGTGATGCGGCTGGCGGCCGAGGCGATGGCGGGCACCGATCCGGTGGACGAGTCCGGGCAGCGCGGGCTCGTCGTGAACACCGCATCGGTGGCGGCCTACGACGGGCAGGTCGGGCAGATCGCCTACTCGGCGTCGAAGGGCGGCATCGCAGCGATGACGTTGCCCGCGGCGCGCGACCTGGCGCAGTACGGTGTGCGCGTCATGGCGATCGCTCCCGGCATCATGGACACGCCGATGATGGCGTCGATCACCGACGATTTCCGGGCCGCGCTGGAGCGGACCGTCCCGTTCCCGGCGCGCCTCGGGCGCCCGGACGAGTACGCCGCGTTGGTGATCTCCCTCGCGGCGCAGGACTACCTCAACGGTGAGGTGATTCGGCTCGACGGTTCGCTGCGCATGCCCCCGCGGTGACGCCGCTGGTGGCGCGGTGCAACGCGACCGACCGTCGCTCCGTCTGGGTAGTGGGGTCACCCGTCCCGATCAGGAGGCCGTTGCCGTGTCCGACCAGCGCAGCACCCGTCGGTGGCGCCCGGGACTCATCGTGGCGGCGGTGGCCGTCATCGCACTGACGATCTCCGCCATCGCCACCGGTGGCTTCGGCATCACGCGGCCCAGCCCGACGGGCGAGGCGGCCCGAGCCGGGGCGTCGACGGCCGGCTCGACCACCGGCAGTCTGTCGACCTCGCCCGGCAGGACGGCGGCGAGCGGCCCCGCGCCGGATGCCGACACCGGGGCGGGCCGGTCGGGGCCCGATGCGGACGCGGCCGCGGCATCGTCCACGCCCATGGCGCCGGCCGAGCCGGATGCGGAGGCCCGGTGCACCGGGCCCGCGGCCGGGGGGATGGGCGTCAGCGATGTCGGTTTCGATGGCGGCTCCGTGGAGGTGCGCATCGCCGAGGGCCAGGCATGCTTCTTCGACGCGCGGCAGTGGTGGGCGGCGGACCTGTCACCCGGACCGGTCCGCACCGCACAGATCACCGGGGTCGGCAGGATCGGCGCGGAATCGGCGACCGGCCAGAACACCTACGCTCGGCTGCTGTGGGGCGTGGCCGGACCCTCCGTCATCGCCGTCTCCGTCCGGCCCGGCGAGGGCAGTGGGCCCGGCGGCGACGTGTACCACATCACCGGGCCCGGGTCGGACAACGAATCGGGCGGGTTCTTCCTGTTCCAGGTGCCCGCGACGGGATCCATGACGGTGATCGCAACGCACGACGGGACGACGACCCCCGTCATACCCGCCCCGCCGCAGGTCGCATCGGCCAACGGCCCGGACGACCCGTTCGTCGCCACCTACTGGAGCAACGACGTCGGCATGGACGCGCTGCTGGACGGCGCGACGATCCGAGTGGTGGACGGCTGCGTCACCGCGGACGGCACGACCACACTGTTCTTCCCCCGCGACCAGGTCGACCCGGCCACCCCGCCGGCGGTGCTGCGCTGGAACGGCACCGACTACCGGGAAGGGTCGACGATCCGAGTCGGCGGTGGCGGTGGCGGCGCCGCGGGACTCCCGGCGGGTTGCCCCACGGACGCCTGGTACGTCAGTCCGTTCCAGTGAACACGCCGGGCGAGCCGCTGCGCGAGCGCGCGGCGGACCCGCGTGTGCCGCGTTTCCGTACGGTGCGAAGATGAGAAGTATGAGCAGCGAATTAGGACCCTTGGAACAATTCCTCGGCGAGTGGGAGGGCAACGTCGGCGTCGACCTGTCCTACCACAACAAGGAGGACGAGACCGCCGAGACCGGATACTTCGAGAAGGCCTGGTTCAAGCCGATCCCGATCGTGGAGAACGGCCAGCAGGTGATGCACGGGCTGAACTACTCCATGATGGCGTGGCGACACGGTGAGGAGGAGCTCGACCCGTTCCACGACGAGGTCGGCTATTTCTTGTGGGAGCCCGCGACGAATCAGGTCTTGCGGTGCTTCTCCGTCCCCCGGGGGCTGTCGATCCTGGCGGGCTGCACGGCGCAGCCGGCCGACAAGTCGTTCACCTTCGTCGCGACGCCCGGCGACGGCGCCTACGGCATGGTGCAGAACAAGTATCTCGTCGAGCGCGCCCGCTGCGAGGGACAATTCGTCTCCACCTTCACCTTCAACGATGACGACACCCTGAGCTACACCTCGGACCTGGTACTGAACCTGCGCGCCATCGACCAGGTGATGCACCACACGGACCAGAACACGCTGACGCGCACCAACGCCACGATCGCCAAGTGGCCGGTGCGGCTGTAACAGCACCGCAATCGCCGGCCGGCGTCACCAGTCGAAGTCGACGGTGAACCCGTCCGCGATCACCAGCCGGTCCACCAGCTCGGGCTGATCGCGGAGCCGCGCGCTCCGCACCACCCGGAGTGCTCCGGGACGGTGCCACGCGATGTTCGCCGACGTCTCCGGCGTGGTCCGCGAGCGATACACGATCGCGTCGAGTTGCGGCAACCAGTCCCGCAGCCGGTCACCGAGAACCTGGCACGCGGACCAGGTCTCGGCGTCGCGCGCGGTGTTGATGCGGTCGTCCAGGCCGAGCCGATCGAGCACCGACTCGCGCCGCAGATCCAGCACCTTCACGGTGCCGGCCAGCTGCACCAGCCAGCTGTCGGCGTCGGCGGCCGCGATGAAGCGATCCGGATCCCACCGCTCGCGGGCAGCACCCCGCGCGGTCAGCCCGGCATACCGGACGCGGGCCGTGCCGGCCGCCGAGTCGAAGCGGTACCGCGGCGTCGGGAACGGCGTCCACTCCCAGCCGGCGGGCTCGGCCGCGTCGATGCGCCAGCACTGCTGAAGGGTCCAGGTGCTGGTGCGCAGGTACGCCGGCCGCGTGGTCGGCAGCCGGTCGACCGTCAGCCCCCCGCGGCGGTCGGAGGTCATCACGACTGGTCGGAGCGCACGGTCAGGCGATGGACGACCTCCGCGGTATCACCGACGGCCAGCAGCTCCGCCAACGACATCCGGTCCGGCACCCCTGGCTGCGGCGCGCGCATGATCGCATCCGCCGCCCGCACCTGCGCGGCACCGAGGGCGCCGGCGGCGCGCGTTCCACCGGGCCGCGCCGCTCCATCGCCCGCCACCGAGTCTCGCAGTGCGGCCAGCACGTCCGGCAGCCCGGGTACGACGCCCGTCGCGCTGAACTGCCAGTCCGGATAGGCCAGGCGGCTGCCCACCTTGGCGGCGATCAGTCCGCCGGTGCGCACGCGTTCGGCCACCGCCTGCCGGCTGACGGACAGGCGCTCGCGCACCTCGGTGGTGCTCAGGGCTCCTGCTCGGAAGCGTTGCTCGGCGGCGTCCAACCGCGCCCGGTTCAGCCGTCGCGCGGCCGCGTGGATGACATCCTGACCGCTGCGCACCTCCTCGTCCGGCTGGGCGAGCAGGGCGAGCACCGGAATGACGGCGTCCGCCTCTTCCTCCGCGCGCTGTTGGATCGCCTCGAGCAGTTCGGGCACGCCGGGCATGCTCGCCCCCTTCCCGCGGCCGGCCGCGGTGTGACTCACCGGCCGCTGCGATCGGCCGAGTATCACGTCGCAGGACGCGACCTCGTCATCATCGTCGAGCGTCAATATCGTCAAGGTAGCACAACGGGTGGGTTCCTGTCCGCGCCGCGCCCGCCTCGGCGCTGGGCGGCGAACAGCGCATCCAGCCCGTCACGTGTCGGCATGTCCGTGGCATGTTCCGACATCCATTGCCGCAGACGTAGTGTCGCTAGGACGTCATCCTCGTTGTAGCGGAGGATGCGCCGGCGGTGCGCGGCCACGTCCGGCTCCGGGGCGGCGTCATATCCCGCGGCGATGCGGTACCAGGCCATCGAGTTCTCACCGCCCGGCTCGGGGTCCCGCCAGGAGAACCCCGCGATGGGTGCGACGCGTTTGAGCCGCATCGACCCCTGGACGACGAAGGCCCGCTTGACCTCGACGTACAGGTCGACCCACTGCGCCGACGAGCAGAACTCCGCCACCTCGGCCCGGTCGGGCATGCCCGGCACGTGCGGGAATCGGGCCGGTGTGCCGTACAGCCATCGTTCCTCCGCCTGGTGCGAGTAGCAGTAGGCCGCGAACGTCAGGCCGGCATCGGAGCATGCCTCACGCAGCGCCGTCAGATACTGCCAGAAGGCGACGAAATTGCCGGCCGCGGCGTCAGTGTCGAGCCCTTCCCAGGTCACGAACGGGCGATAGCCGCGTGCGAATGCGGGCGGCGCGGCCCCAGTGAGGTACGTGCCCCACAGGTAGGCGCCATCGTCCGAGTACGACTCCATGTCCACATCGAGCTCGACATCGGCGCGGGTCGGCGCGACCGTCTCGGCCCGGCGCACCAGGGGCACACCGACCACCATCGCGCGAGCCCTCGTGCTGATCTCACTCGGCGGGATGCTGGTCAGCGGCAGGGCCGCCGCATCCGCCGGGTCTAGAGCGGCGACATCGTCATAGCTGGAGATGCCCTGCGATCGGAGCAGCGCGACGTCGGGGCCGGCGGCGAGCAATGAGACGTCGTGCTGTGCCTGCAGTTCCGGGCCGCACACGGTCCACCAGGGGCAGCGCCGGCACTCGGCGACCTTGGAGGGGAATGCCAATGCGGGGCGGCGCTCGGCGGCGGCGCGGGCGACGGCCAGCCGGTCCGCCATGGCGGCGTCGTAGTCGGCGAGCACCGGAGCCAGGTCGTGCCAGACCACGATGGCGCCGTCATCCCAGTCCGCGTCGGCGGCCGGTCCGCCTCGGCCGATGATCCCGCCGATCGGGGCGGCGGCCAGGCCGAGGTCCTCCAGCAGTCGGAAGACGTGCGCGAGCGCCAGCACGTCGGCGTGGTGCGAGCGGAGCTTCTTGGTGCGCGACGTCGACGTGCGGCCGATGTCGTCGAGTGCGGAGAAGCGCGCGCCGGTGCCGGGGTCGGTGGTGCGATGCCCGCGGACGAGCACCGGGTGGTAGCCGAGACGGGTGGTGTCGCGAACCGGGCCCGCCGGCGCGGCGTTCGAGGTTCCGGAGTTCGCGGTTCCGGAGTTCGCGGTTCCGGAGTTCGCGGTTCCGGAGTTGGAGGTTGCGGCGTTCGCGGGCGCGGCGCCGGTGAGGATGTCCGCCCGCAGCAGCAGGTCGGGGGAGGCGAATCGTGTCTGGCTGACCAGGCGCGGTGACCACAGGGCCACGGGGCGGCCGGCGACCGCGTCGCCGTCGGGTGGCCGACCGGACTCGTCGAGCGTCAGCACGGCGGCCAGCGCCGCGTGGACCGCCTCGCGGTGATCGGCCCGTGTGTCGTAGCGCAGTTGCAGGCCCGGGTCCGGGGCCCGTCGCCGACTGCGGTCGGCCGTCGGGTCGTGATCGAGGTGCACCCGACGGCGGCACCGGCCCGCGTCGGCCGGTCCGAGCCTCACCTCCACGGAGCCGCGCTGCACGATCACCATCCCAGGTTAGGGGGTGCACCCGGGAGGTGTGCGGGGCCGCGCCCGCGGGCATCGTGCGTGAGGGTCAGCAGCGCCCGCGCCCCGCCGCTCCGCGCCGCTTGACCATGCGCTTTAGGCTGAGGGGGGTACCGGTGCCCGCCGGACGCCAGGAGGGAACGCGCCAATGGCCTGTCACAGCAGCTCAGCCGCCAACGCCGCCGACGCCACGTCAGGCGAGGACTCGACGAAGGCATCCGACTCCGCATCCCGCAAGTCCGCGGCGAAACTGGCGAAGGCCCAGGCGTCCGCGGCGGCGAAGGAGGCGAAGGCCCGGGCCAAGGCATCGGCCAAGGCGTCCAAGGCCGCGGCGAAAACGAACGACAAGGCGGCCGGGCTCGCTCGCAAGTCGTCGAAGACCGCGAGCAAGCTGCATCGGGCGGACGCCAAGGCCAGCCGCAAGGCCGCGAAGGCAGCGGCCAAGGCGTCCGAGGCGGCCGCGGCCGAGGCGGCGACCCGTCCCGCGCGGGCGGTCGATCGACTCACCGACCCCAAGACCGCCAAGCGGGCGGTGAGCATCGGCAAGGTGATCGTTCCCGCCCTCGCCCCGGTGGCGATCAAGACGGCCCTGAGCACACGCCGATTCCTCGATCAACGCCGGGCGCAGCGGTTGGGCGTGTCCCCGTCGCAGGTCGCCCAGTTCCGCGGCCCGACCGGCGCCACCGGCGCGCGTATCGGCGGACTGTCCCAGGCGCTCGACGAGCTGGCCGGCCGGAAGGGCAACGACCTGCAGGTGACGCGGTTCGCGGATGTGTCGCGCGCGCGGTTGCGCGACCTGACCGCCGCGACGCAGGCCTCCGCATCCATGCCCCGCCCGGCGCGCGCACGCGTCCTGCGGGCGGTCGGGCGCGAACTGGACGGCATCAGCGCCGACCTGATGAGCCACCTCGACGTGCACTAGGTCCGCGCCGATCGCCGGTGCGGTCCCAGTGCCCGTGCGGACCACCGGCGGCGCGGCACTGCCGCCGTGGGCCGCACTCCGCCGGGGATGCCCTCACCGGCCGTGGATAGGGTGGCGGCATGACCACCTGCATTGCCCGTGGCCCCCGTCATAGATTGCGGATCTCGGCCCGTCTCGGCGCCGTCGCCGCTACCGTGGCAGTGCTCCTCACTGTGGCCGCCTCGACCGCATTTGCGCACGTCACAGTGAATCCGAAGACCGCTACGGCAGGCTCGTACACCGCCCTGACGTTCCGCGTCCCGACGGAGTCCGATACCGCGAGCACCGTCTCGATCGCGGTGACCCTGCCCACGGACCACCCGTTCCCGAGCGTGTCGGCCCGCCAGATGCCCGGCTGGACGGCGACCATGACGAAGGTCACGCTCGACCCACCGGTGACCGAGGGGCGCTTCACGCTGGAGGAGGCCGTCAGCACGGTGACCTGGACGGCGGACGACGGGGTCGGCATCAAGCCGGGTGAGTTCGCGGAGTTCGCGCTGTCGGTGGGGCCGGTCCCGGACGTCCCGGCGATCACGTTCCCCTCGGCACAGACCTACAGCGACGGCACCGTCGTCGACTGGGACGAGACCAGCGATGACGGAGGGTCCGAGCCGGAGCATCCCGCCCCGGTGCTGACGGTCGCAGCGGCCGACGCGGCACCCTCCTCCGCGGCGGCCGATGGCGCCGGCTCCGACCCATCGTCCTCGGGAACCACCGACACCACCGCGCAGGTCCTCGGCCTCGCAGCACTGATCCTCGCCGCGATCGCGCTGCTGGTCGCGGTCGCCGGACGGCGCCGCGCGCCGGTCGCACCGGCCGCACCGGCCGCGGTGCCCGGCGCACCGGGCGCTGGGGCAGCAGCGCCCCCGGCGACCGGGCGCGCGACGACCGGGACGGCAGCGGCGGAACCGTCGGCGGACGAGGGAGAGAACTAACAGGTGGGACGGACCATGCATCGACCCATGCATCGACCGGTGCGAGGCGGGTGGCCGGCCCGCATCGCTGCGGTCGTGGCGGCCGCCATGCTCGCCCTGCTCC
>CAZIIX010000009.1:0-6614 GCA_964539345.1 uncultured Actinomycetes bacterium
CATGCCCGCCCCGCCGTTGGCCTCCTTGGCCGTGCAGGTGCGCAGCGGCTCGACGCAGATCGGTTGCGGATGGCTCAGGTAGTCCCAGGTGATGACGGAGGCGCTGTAGTACGGCGTGTATCCGAGGAACGCCGACGACTTGTACGACTGCGTGGTGCCGGTCTTGCTCGCCGACACCCGTGTCCATCCGGCAGCCTTCGCCGCGGCATAGGCGGTGCCGTCCTTGTCGTGCATGTCACCGGTGAGCGCGTTCGTCAGCGTGTGCGCCAGCTCCGGGGACACGGCCTGTTCGCACGGCTCCTGGTCCCAGGTCACCTGCGCGTTGTTCCGGTCGGTGATGGCCGCGACCGGCGTCGGCGGACACCACATGCCGTCCGAGTCCAGCGTCGCGCCCACATTGCTGAGCTCCAGCGGGCTGACCGGCGTCACGCCCAGCGTGAAGGAGGCCATCTTCTGCTTGAGGATCTCCTGCTCGTAGGTGTTGCCCGTTCCGGCGAACGCCCGGGCGACGTCCCCGGCATCGAGCTTGTAGCCTCGCATGCCCAGTGCGACCGCCATCTTCACCACGTTGTCCAGCCCGACCTGTTCCTCCAGGGCCACGAACGGCGTGTTCGGCGACTGCGCGAGCGCGTCGGACAACGACATGGTCTTCGGGAAGGTGCCGGAGTTCGTCGGCTCGTAATTGGGCAGCAGTGTGCTCTGGTACTTCTTCGGCACGCTGACCTCGGCGTCGGTGCCCAGCCCGGCCTTCATCGCCGCCGCGACCGTGAATATCTTGAACGTGCTGCCGGCGCCCAGCGGCGCGAACGTGGTCGTCAGCCGCTGCACCGTCTCGCCGCGGTCCTGGTCGAGGCCGTAGGGGCGGTTCGCCGCCAGCGCCAACACCTTTCGCGTTCCGGCGCCCGGCTCGACCACCGTCATGACGTTCGCGACCCGCTGTGCCTTCTCGTCGTCCGGACTGGCCGTCTTTCGCACCGCATCCACCGCGGCCTTCATCACGTCCGGGTCCATCGTCGTGGTGATGGTGTACCCGCCGCGGGCGATGTCGTCATAGGTCATCCCCGCATCGCCGAGGTAGTCGAGCACGTAGCGGCAGAAGTAGCCGTTGGTGGCGTGGCCGGGCGCGAGGATGCAGCCGTTGGGCACCGGCGAGGCATTCAGGTCCTGCGCGATGGAGACCTTCTTGGCCTCGTCACGCTTGGCATCGCTGATGTAGCGGTCCCGCGCCATGTCGTCGAGCACCTGATTGCGGCGCTTGAGCGTGACGTCGGCCTGGCTGCCCACCAGCGGGTTGTACGTGTTCGGATTGTTGATCATCGCCGCGAGCAGTGCGGACTGCGACAGCGACAGCCGGTCCGCATGCACCCCGAAGAAGTACTCGGAGGCGGCCTCGGCGCCGTAGGTGGACGGGCCGAACGCGATGATGTTCAGGTACTCCTCGAGGATCTGGTTCTTGGTGTGCGTCTTCTCGTACACCAAGGCCATCTTGGCCTCGCGCAGCTTGCGGATCGGGGTGGTGGCGATGGCGTCGGCCTTCTCCGCGGGCGTCTTCGCCGCCACCAGGTACAGGTAGTTCTTGACCAGCTGCTGGGTGATCGTCGATCCGCCCTGGATCGGTTTGCCGGCCACGTTCTGCAACAGCGCGCGCACCGTGCCCTGCCAGTCCACGCCGTGATGCTTCTTGAACCGGCGGTCCTCGATGGAGATGACGGCCTTCTGCAGCAGCTCCGAGATCCCGGCCAACGGCACGTACTCGCGGTTCTGGTCGTAGACGTAGGCGATCATGTTGCCGTCCACGTCGGTGATCTTGCTGCGCAGCGGCATCTTGGACATGTCCAGGGTGGAGGTGTCGGCGTTCTCGATGGCATTGGTGACCTTGTTGGCCATCAGCCCGAGCCCGACGGTGTACGGCAGCAGCAGCCCGGCCACCAGCACTCCCGCCATGATGCACGCGATGAGCAGTTTGGTGATCCCGCTGATGATCCGCACGACGACGAGGGTACCGGGGTTGCGTGCCGCAGCGTGTCACCGAGCGGGTATGACGCCGTTCGTCGCGAACCGGCGGCGCGTGCGGCGGCTCGTCACCGGTTCGGTATGACGCCGTTCGTGGCCAGCGCCTCGCCGACCCGCCGCAGCCCCGCGAGGTCGTGCACGGCGGTGGGTTGCGCCGGGATCTCCACCACCGGCACCTCGGGATGGGCGCGGTCGAATCGCGCCCGGGTCCGCACCTCCTCGGCGCGGGTGGCGAGCCGGTCCAGGTGGATGTGCAGCGCGGCCCCGGCCAGTACGGTCGGTTTGGCCCGGGATGGCGAGGCCTCGATGACGGCCAGCGCCTCCTCGCTCGCCGCGGCGGGCAGGTCGGCGAGCAGCGGATGGGTGCGGTTGAGGATCAGCCCGGCCAGCGGCATCTGCTCGGACAGCAGCCGGTCGGCGAAGTAGGACGCCTCGCGGATCGCGTCCGCCTCGCAGGTGGCCACCACCACGAACGACGAACCCGGCCGGCGCAACAGCGTGTACGTCTGCTCCGCGCGTTGTCGGAATCCGCCGAACATGTCCTCGAACATCTGCACGAAGCGGGCCGCATCGGACAACAGCTCGCCGCCGATGACCGCCGTCACCGCCCGCGACATCAGGGTGAACCCGGCCCCGACGATCCTCATCACGCCGCGGCCCGGTGTGGTCAGCAGCCGGATCATCCGCCCGTCCAGGAACGACGACAACCGTTGCGGCGCATCGAGGAAGTCCAGCGCGGACCGGCTCGGTGGGGTGTCGACGACGATCAGGTCGTACTCGCCGGTCTGCGCGAGCTGGCCGAGCTTCTCCATCGCCATGTACTCCTGGGTGCCGGAGAACGAGGATGAGATCGTGCGGTAGAACGGGTTCGCCAGGATCTGCTCGGCGCGCTCCGGCGTCGAATGGGCCGTCACCATCTCGTCGAACGTGCGGCGTGTGTCGAGCATCATCGCCCACAGCTGCCCGTCCGCATCGATCTCCACCCGGCGCGGGGTGTTGTCCAGCGCGGTCAGGCCCAGTGCCTGCGCCAACCGGCGCGCCGGGTCGATGGTCAGCACCGCCACGGTCCGCCCGGCGTCGGCCGCGCGCACCGCCAGCGCCGCCGCGGTGGTCGTCTTGCCCACACCGCCGGACCCGCAGGTGACCACGATGGAGGTGCCGGGGTCGCGCAGGTGCTCGTCGACGGCGAACACCGGGTTCGGCGGCGGGGCACGCAGCACGTCGAAGGCGGTGCGGCGCCCGGGATTCGTCATACCCCCACCCCCTGCTCCGCCAGCAGGTCGGCCAGCTCGTAGACCTCGCCGAGCGCGATACCGTCCGGCATCCCGGGCAGGTCCAGCATCGGCAGGCCGGTGCCGTCGAGGTCGGCGCGGCACTCGTGCTCGTCGCGCACCCGCAGGGCATGACGGTGGATCTGGTCGGCCAGTGCGGCCAGCAGGGCGCGGTCGGTCTCGATGCCGGCGGCGCGCAGCCCCTTGCCCAGCGCGGTGCGATCCACGGTGCCGTCGATGGCCGCCTGCAGCATCGCGGTCGGCAGGTGGTCGGGCGTGATCCGGTTGACGAAGATCGACCCCACCGGCAGCTCCGCCTCGCGCAGCTGCGCGATCGCCTCGATGGTCTCGGTGACCGGCATGTCCTCCAGCAGCGTCACCAGGTGCACGCACGCCTCGGCCGAGTGCAGCAGCTTGACCACCCCGTCCGCCTGGTTGCGGATCGGGCCCCGCTTGGCCAGCCCGGCCATGGCGACCGTGACGTTGAGGAAGGGCACCACCCGGCCGGTCGGCGGGGCGTCGACGACGACGGCGTCATAGACCCGGTTGCGGCCGGCGTCGGTGCGGGTGACGGTCTCCTTGACCTTGCCGGTGAGCAACACATCGCGCAGGCCCGGGGCGAGCGTGGTGGCGAACTCGACCGCGCCCATCCGCTTGAGGGTGCGGCCGGCGAAGCCGAGGTTGTAGAACATGGCGAAGTACTCGAGCAGGGCCGCCTCGACGTCGATGGCCAGCGCGCGCACCTCGCCGCCGCCGGGCGCCACGGCGATGCGCCGCTCCGCGTAGGGCAGCGGAGGCAGGTCGAACAGTTGCGCGATGGCCTGGCGTTCCTCCACCTCGACGAGCAGGACGCGCCGACCGTCGCGGGCCAGCGCCAGCGCCAGCGCCGCGGCCACGGTCGTCTTTCCGGTGCCGCCCTTGCCGGTGACCACGTGCAACCGCGCCGTGCGCGCGGCATCCGGCCACGCGGTGGCGGCCGGGGCGGAGCCGGTGGACGTCGTCATTGCTCTCATCGTGCCCGTTGTCGCTGTCACGTCAACCATGACCGGGCGGCGGGCGCTAGCTGGCCAGTGCCATCGCGCCGATCACCAGGGCGGGGACGGCGATCAGGATCAGGCCCAGCCACAGCGGGACGAACAGCACGATGACGAACCCGATGGGGATGCCGATGGCGCTGATCGCGGCGGTGCGGGAGGCGCGGCGCAGTGTCCAGCCGGTGCGTTCGCGCAGGGAGTCGTACCAGAGCAGCACGATCGTCAACAGCAGGAGCGCTTCGACGCCCGCAGCCACCCACCGCCACCACGCCATGGTCAGAGGGTAGCGGGGCGGTCCGGGCCGTGTCAGTTCGAGGGCGCGGCCGGGCGGCGTGCGACGAGCGGCTGTGACCGGGGTCTCGGCGGCGCCCCGACGGGGGTGGCGACGTCGGCCGTCGTGCCACCTACAGTGAGGCTATGTCTGATTCCGCTGCTCCCGCCGCCGACCGACCCGGGCGGCGCACGTTCGAGTACCTGACGGCCCCGCTGCTGATCCACAACACCAAGACCATCCTCGACACGTTCGGCGAGGACGGCTGGGAGCTGGTGCAGGTGGTGCCGGGACCCGGGCCGGAGCAGCTCGTCGCCTACTTCAAACGGGAGAAGTCATGAGTATCGCCAACCGCCTGACCGAGCTGGGTATCTCGCTGCCCGCCCCGGCGACCCCGGCGGGGTCGTACGTTCCCGCCGTGCGCACCGGCAACCTGATCTTCACCGCCGGGCAGGTGCCGTTCGTCGACGGGACCCTGCCCGCGACGGGCAAGGTCGGCGGGGAGATCTCCGCCGAGGAGGCCAAGGGCTACGCGCGCATCTGCGCCATCAATGCGCTGGCGGCCATCGCGTCGCTGGTCGAGCTCGACGCGGTCGTGCGGGTGGTCAAGGTACTGGGCTTCGTGGCATCGGCGGAGGGCTTCACCGGGCAGTCCGGCGTGGTCAACGGCGCGTCCGACCTGTTCGCCGAGGTGTTCGGCGAGGCCGGCAAGCACGCGCGGTCGGCGGTCGGGATGGCCGAGCTGCCGCTGGGCGCGCCGGTCGAGGTCGAGGCCGTCGTGGAGGTGCGGGACTGACGTGGCCGACGCCACGCCGGTCCGGCCCGCGTCGACCGTCATGCTGCTGCGTGACGGCAGCGCGGGGCTGGAGGTGTTCACACTGCGCCGGGTCGCCGGCATGGCGTTCGCCGGTGGGATGACGGCGTTCCCGGGCGGGGGCGTGGAGATCGCGGACGCCGACCCGTCGGTGCCGTGGACCGGGCCGGACGCCGACTGGTGGGCGGCGCAATGGCGGATCGGCGCGGAGACCGCCCGCGCGCACGTGGTCGCGGCGGTGCGGGAGCTGTTCGAGGAGACCGGCATCCTGCTCGCCGGGCAGGACAGGGACGTGTCGTCGGGGGAGGACCCGGACCGGGAGACGGACCGGTTGGCCGTGACGGCGCATCGGCGGTCGCTGGCGGACATGCTGCGTCGGATGGGAAGTCCGCTGCGCGCGGACCTGCTCCGCCCCTGGGCGCGGTGGATCACCCCGCCCGGGCAGACGCGCCGGTACGACACGTACTTCTTCGTCGCCGCGCTGCCGGACGGGCAGCGGCCGGCGGCGGTCACCACGGAGGCGTCGTCGGTGCAGTGGGAGCGGCCGGCGGAGGTACTGCGCGCCGAGCAGGACGGCGCGGTGTCGCTGATGCCGCCGACCGTCGCAATGCTGATGGACCTGGCGGGCGCCGCGTCGGTGTCGGAGGTACTGGAGACGCCGCGGGTGGTCGAGCCGGTGACGCCGGTGGTGCTCACCGCCGACGGCGAGGTGCTGCGCGTGCGTGCCGGGGACCGCGAGTACAGCACGCGGCTGCCGCGGCGATAGCGGGCGACAACGGCGAGACGAGGAGAAGCAGTGGCGGAGTGGCAGCGGGTGAGCGCATTCGCGTCGACATTGTTGGCGCCCAATCCCGGTCCGATGACGTTGGACGGTACGAACTCGTACGTACTGCGGGCGGAGAGCGGCCCGGCGGTGGTCGTCGATCCGGGCCCGGAGGACGCCGGGCACCTGGCGGCGCTAGCAGGTGCCGGCCCCATCGAGCTGATCCTGATCACCCATCGGCACCGCGACCACACCGAAGGATCCGAGACGCTGCATCGGCTGACCGGCGCACCGGTGCGCGCTCCGCGCGCCGCCGACTGCCACGGCGGCGATCCGCTCGCCGACGGGGAGCGAATCGTGGTGGGGGCGTTGGATATCCGGGTGGTGGCGACGCCCGGCCACAGCGCGGACTCGACCTGTTTCCACCTGCCGACCGATCGCGCCGTCG
>CAZIIX010000009.1:6714-24968 GCA_964539345.1 uncultured Actinomycetes bacterium
CCCGGCCACAGCGCGGACTCGACCTGTTTCCACCTGCCGACCGATCGCGCCGTCGCCGGCGATTCGCCCGTTGATGGCTCCGGGTCGGTGCTGACCGGCGATACCGTGCTCGGCCGCGGGACCACCGTCATCGGAATCCCGGATGGCACCATGGCACAGTATCTGGATTCGCTGGAACGGATCGCCGGCCTCGGGCCGTGCCTGGGCCTGCCCGCGCACGGGCCGATGTTGCCCGACCTGGCCGGCGCGTGTGGTCAGTACCTGGCGCACCGCCGCGGCCGGCTGGACGAGGTCCGGGCGGCGCTGGAGCGGATCGGGGAGCCGGCCGCGTCCGCCTCGGTGACCGCGGTGACCGACATCGTCTACGGGGATGTGGCACCGGGTGTTCGCATCGCTGCGGAGCACTCGGTCGCCGCGCAGCTGGAGTACCTGCGCGCGGCGGATGCGGAGTCGGTGCGGTAGTCCCGGGCCGGTCGGAGCCCGTCAGACCAGGTCGGCCGGGATGACGGTGACAGGGAAGGGACGCGCGATCGTCACGGCCGTCGCGCCGCTGGCCTCCGCCACCTGGCGGTAGCCGCCGTCGACCAGATCCCACGCGGTGATCGACGGCGTCTGCGGATCAACGGCCCAGTACGACCGCACGCCCGCATCCGCGTATTTCGAGTACTTCAGCACGAGGTCCTTCCGTCGACTCGACGGTGAGAGTACCTCGACGGCCAACTCCAAGGGCTCCGTGATGTTCCTCGCCCCGATGCTGTCGCGGCGCACGACGAGCAGATCCGGTTGGAGCGACGTCCGGGTATCCGGCCGCCAGTCCAGCGGCGCGAAGAAGACCTCGTACTCCGGAACGCACGCCGCCTCCAGCAGCAGATGCAGGCGTGCCACGACGCGCTGGTGCAGGGGGACCGGAACCGGACTCACGAGCAACGTTCCGTCCAGCAGTTCATACTGCAGGCCGTCGTCCGGAAGCGCGTCGAGGTCGTCGACCGTCCAGTCCCGCGATTCACGCGGCATCACCGTGTGTGCCGTCATAACGCCCATTGTGCCTCCCGCGGTGACCGGTGTCACGTTCCATAACGTCACCCTGGCACAGCGCGGGCCGCCGTCGACGGGTTGTCCACACCGGGCAGGTCACGCCGCCGTCCCACGTGGCGCGGTCGGCGCCGAGCGACCTAGAGTCGTTCACCATGTCGTTCCCCGCGTGGGCGCTGCCGCTCCTGCGTTGCCCGCACTGTCGCGGCGGGCTGCGCGCCGAGCCGGCCGCGCCGACCGTGATCGGCTGCGACGCCGGCCACCGGATCGACCTGGCGCGGCACGGCTACCTGCCGCTGCTCGGGCCCCGGGGACGGACGGACACCGGCGATGACGCCGCCATGGTCGCCGCCCGCGCCCGGTTCCTCGACACCGGCCACTATGCGCCCATCGCGAGCGCGGTCGCGGGCGCGACATCCGCTGTGCCGGCCGACACCCCCATCGTCGAACTCGGTGCCGGCACCGGCCACTACCTGGCCGCGGCCATCGGTGCGACCCGCGGCACCACCGGCGGACTCGGTCTGGCCGTCGACTCCTCCAAGTACGCACTGCGGCGCGCCGCCCGATGGCCGCACGTCGCCGCCGTGCTCGCCGACGCCTGGTCACCCCTGCCCCTGCGGGACGCGGTCGCGGGCGCCGTGCTGAGCATCTTCGCGCCCCGCGACGCTGCCGAGGTGCTGCGTATCGTGCGTCCCGGCGGACCCATCGTCATCGTCACCCCGGAGCCGGACCACCTCGCCGAGCTGCGCGAACCGATGGGGCTGCTCGCGGTGGACGCCGACAAGTCCGGCCAGATCGTCGAGGCGTTCGGCCGGGCTGCGTCATCGGCGCCCCGACGCCCGGCCCATCGCGCGGCTCACCCCCCGGATGGGCAGCCGGCCCCGCAGGTCCGATCGTTGCGCTACCGCGTCGAGCTGACGCGAGCCGAGGCGCTGGACTGCGCCGCGATGGGGCCGGCCGCCCGGCACCGCACCGCCGCGGACCTGGCGCAGCGCGCCGAGCACCTGCCCGAGCGGACCGCGGTCACGGTGGCGGTCAGCATCACCACCCTCACCGCCCCGGTTCGCGGCGGGGGACAATCCCGAGCATGACGATCCGTCCCGCCACCGCGCCACCGTCGCCCGCGCCCATCGACCCGCTGCTCGACCATCTGGTCTACGCGACGCCGGACCTGTCGGCCACGCTGGCCGAGTTCCGCGCCCGCACCGGGCTCGATCCGGCCGAGGGCGGCCGGCATATCGGGCTCGGAACACGCAACTACCTGATCGGGCTCGGCCCGCGACGCTACCTGGAGATCATCGGACCGGACGCCGAGAACCCCGCCGCGCCAGGCGTTTCGATGCCCTTCGGCATCGACGCCCTGACCGAGCCGAGGCTGCTGACCTGGGCGGTCCACCCCGCCGACATCGACAGCGCAGTGGCGGCTTCGGCGGCGGCCGGGGTCGACCTCGGTGCCGTCCGGGACATGCGTCGCGCGAGGCCTGATGGGGTCGTGCTCGCCTGGCGCCTCGCGTCGCCGCTACCGCTGCCGCTGGAGGGTGTGGCGCCGTTCGTCATCGATTGGCGGGCCAGCCCGCATCCCGCCGACGGAGACGCACCCCGCGCGGACCTGCTGGCACTGCGGGCCCGTCACCCGGACGTCGCGGCCGTGCAGCGAGTGTTCGACGCGCTCGGGGTGCACGTTCCGGTCGATCGAGGACCGGTGCGGATCATCGCGACCGTCGACACGCCGCGCGGGGTCGTGGAACTCGGCTGAACCGGTACCGGCCCGTCCGGTCGGGTTGGGCCCGCCCAGCGGCGCGGCGGCTCCTCCGGCGCGCCGCCCAGCTGCAGGCCGCCGTCACGGCTGGAATGATCAGGGCATGGCACAGCGACATGTCCCGGTCAAGACCCTGCTCATCCTCGGTGCGAGCGGCGACCTGTCCGGACGACTCCTGCTGCCGGGCGTCGGCGGTCTGCTCACCGCGCACCCGGACCGCCGGCTCCGCCTCGTCGGCAGCGGCGCGCAGGACTGGAGCGACGATCGGTGGCGCGAGCGCGTCTCGTCCTCCTTCGCGACGGTCGACGCGTCCGGCCCCTGCGTCGACGATGTCCGCGCCTCGACGCGCTACCTGCCCGCCGACGTCACCGACCCCGGCGCGTGGCCGGGGCTGCTGGAGCTGTGCGAGGCCCCGGTGGCGATCTTCTTCGCCCTGCCGCCGCCGGTCACGGCCCGGGCCTGCCGCGCACTGACCCAGATCGACCTGCCCGAGCACACGCGCCTGGTGCTGGAGAAGCCGTTCGGCACCGACGAGGAGACCGCCGTCGAGCTCAATGACCTGATCACCCGGCTCGTCCCCGAGGACCACATTCACCGCGTGGACCACTTCCTGGGCAAGTCCACCGTGCTGAACCTGCTGGGGCTGCGGTTCGCCAACCGCATGCTCGAACCGGTGCTGTCCGCCCAGCACGTCGAACGGGTCGACATCGTCTTCGACGAGAACCTCGCCCTGGAGGGCCGCGCCGGCTACTACGACGGTGCCGGCGCACTGGTCGACATGGTGCAGTCGCACCTGCTGCAGATCCTGTCGCTGCTGGCGATGGAGCCGCCGTCGACGCTGTCGGCCGCCGATCTGCGCGACCACAAGGCGGGCGTGCTGCGCGCGACCCACGTGTGGAACGGCGACCCGGTGCGCTCCTCGCGGCGTGCCCGGTACACCGCCGGCCGGCTCGGCGACCGCGACGTGCCCAGCTATGCCGACGAGGACGGTATCGACGCGGCGCGGAAGACCGAGACACTCGCGGAGGTCACCTTCGCCGTCGACACCTGGCGCTGGGCGGGCGTACCGTTCCGCATCCGGACCGGCAAGGCCATCGGCACGCCGCGCAAACAGGCCGTGGTCACGTTCAAGCCCGCACCGCGCATGCCGCACGGGTTCACCGGCGGCGGGGAACCGAACCGCATCGTCATCGGCTTCGGGCCGGACACCATGGACATCCAGCTCAATGTGAACGGACCGGGCGACCCGCTGGCGATCGACCAGACGTCACTGCGCAGCGAGTTCGGCCCGGGGGACCTGCCGGCGTACGGCGAGGTGCTGCTCGGCGTGCTCGACGCAGACCCGTCGCTGTCGGTGCGCGGCGACACCGCCGAGGACTGCTGGCGGATCGTGCAGCCGGTGCTGGACGCCTGGCGCGCGGACCGGGTGCCGCTGGAGGAGTACCAGGCGGGCAGTGCCGGACCGGCCGGGTGGCCGCTGTAGGCGGGTGCCAGCGTCCGGCGGTCGCTGCCGGCGGCGCGTGTACTCGGCGTGTACTCGTCTGCAGGCGGTGGGTGCCTACCGGGCGCGGCGGGACAGCCGGTCGGGGTCGAGGATGACGACGCTCTTGCCCTCCAACCGCAGCCAGCCGCGCTGCCCGAAATCGGCCAGCGCCTTGTTGACGGTCTCGCGGGATGCGCCGACCAGCTGCGCGAGCTCCTCCTGCGTCAGGTCGTGCGTGACGCGCAGGTGCCCGTCCGTGCGGGTGCCGAACTGACGGGCGAGCTGCAGCAGCGCCTTGGCCACGCGGCCCGGGACGTCGGTGAAGATCAGGTCGGCCAGCGAGTTGTTGGTGCGGCGCAGCCGGCGGGCGATCACCCGCAGCAGCTGTTCGGCGATCTCCGGACGTTGCGCGATCCAGGCGCGCATCCCGGTCCGGTCCATCGTGGCCAGCGTGACGTCGGTGACCGCGAACGCACTCGCGGTGCGCGGACCCGGGTCGAACACGCTCAGCTCGCCGAACATGTCCGCGGGGCCCATGACCGCCAGGAGGTTCTCCCGCCCGTCCGGTGAGTGCCGGCCGAGCTTGATCTTGCCCTCCAGGATGATGTACAGCCGGTCACCCAATTCCCCTTCGGAGAAGATGGCGCTGCCCCGCGGGTATGTCACGGTCTCCAGTTGCGCTGCCAACGCGGCGGCGGCCTCCGGCTCGACACCCTGGAAGATGCCGGCCCGGGCGAGCGTGTCGTCCACACGTCCTCCTGATCACACGGTCCGCACCGGGCGTGCGGACGAGACGTACGCCACAGTCTAGTTGTCGGACATTTCTGACGCGCGCGGTGGCTCCTGGTGCGTCGCGACACGCGGCGATGTGAACAGACGCGCGCGCCAGGAGGGGCGGGACTTGCGGCGGCGAAGGCGGAACTTGGACAGGGCGCGCGTCCAGCCTTCCTTGATGAACGTGTTGACCTCGTCCGGCTGTGCCTCGTCGAGGAACTCCTCGACGTCCTGCTCGCTCATCGTGGTCCGTTGCAGCCGGTGCTCGAGCCGCTCCATGAGCAGCGCGAACAGCATGACGAGGACCGGAACGAGGAGCACGAGGAAGACCATGTCGCCCCTCCTCTGCCTGCGCCATGCGCGCGCTGTCGTCGCTATTCACCGTATCGCGGATCGCCTGGCGGCCGCGGCACCGACCGATGGACGTGTCTGCCACCCGGGAGGTTGCGCGGCGAAGTTGTCGGACAACGGCGATGGTGTCAAGATGCTCTTCATGGCCGCCGAGACACGTGGGAGGCTCGCCGACGGTGTCGTCCGGGAGCTCAAGGAAGCGATCCGCACCGGCGTCCATCCCGAGGGGAGCCAACTGCCGACCGAAGCCGCGCTGTGCGACCGGTTCGGCGTCTCGCGCCCGACCGTCCGCGCGGCGCTGAAGGAACTCGAGGTCGTCGGGTTGGTCCATACCCGGCACGGAGTCGGGACATTCGTGCGCGCCCGACCCTCCGTCATGGATGGCTTGGAGCGCATGGGATCGATCTCGGAGTCGATCCGGGCCAGCGGCAAGGAGCCTTCCCACGACTATGCGCGCCGCACCATCCGCGACGTCACCCCGGACGAGGCGGAGCGCATGGGCGTTTCGGCCGGCACCGAGGTCCTGGAACTGCGGCGCCGGATCCTGGCCGATGCGCAGGTGGTCGCCTACTCGTACGACATCATTCCACGTTCGCTGCTGCCGGTGGACTTCGAGCCGGAGCAGATGGACGGCTCGGTGTTCTCCTACTTCGAGACGAGCCTGGGGCTGCACGCGACGCTCGGCATCGCCCAGGTGCACGCCGTCGATTCCACCCGCGTCGCCTGGGGCAGCGAGGCCCCGCACCACCGGCTGTTCATCCTGCTCGACCAGCTGCACTACACCCACGACCAGCGCCTGCTTGCCTACTCGCGCACCTACTTCGTCGAAGGCGCCTACGCATTCGCCCTGGTGCGCCGCCGTGCCTGACAAGGCGTCGTCGGGGCAGCCATGACGGAGGTCGCGGCATGCCGCCCGGCTGCGGCCGGCCGCGATCGGGCCCGTCTCGTCCACCCGCCCGCCCGGCGGGTATGGCAACCTGACATCGTGGCGCACCCGGCAACAGCACCCGCGACCCCGCTCGCTCGCACCCGTCGCGCGCGGCGGATCGAGCGGCGGCTGGCCGACGGCTTCCCCGACGCCGGCTGCGAGCTGGACTTCCGCACCCCGCTGGAGCTGGCCGTCGCGACCATCCTGTCGGCGCAATGCACCGATGTGCGCGTCAACCAGGTCACGCCGCGGCTGTTCGCCGACTACCGCTCGGCCGCGGACTATGCCGGGGCGGACCGCGCCGCACTCGAGCAGGCGATCCGGCCCACCGGCTTCTACCGCAACAAGGCGGCCACCTTGATCCGGCTCGGGCAGATGCTGGTCGACCGGTTCGGCGGCGAGCTGCCCGGCACGTTGGACGAGCTGGTGACCCTGCCCGGATTCGGACGCAAGACGGCGAACGTGGTGCTCGGCCACGCCTTCGCGGTCCCGGGCATCACGGTCGATACCCACCTGGGCCGGCTCGTCCGGCGCTGGGGGCTGACCGACCACACCGACCCGGTCAAGATCGAGCAGGACCTCATGCGGCAGCTGCCGCGCGGGACCTGGACCGTGTTCTCCGACCGGACGATCCATCACGGGCGCCGCGTATGCCACTCGCGCAAGCCCGCCTGCGGCGCGTGCTACCTGGCACCGCTGTGTGCCTCGTACGGCACCGGCCCGACCGATCCGCAGGTCGCTGCCGCGCTCGTCGTCGGACCGGAACGCGACCATCTGCTGCGGCTGGCCGGGCTGGGCGACCCGTCATGACCGCCGTCGACGACGCGGACGACCGGACCGGCGGCAGCGCTGATGACCGGGCCGACACGGCCGACACAGTCGACAAGGGCCGCCGCCTCGTGCCCGACACCCGGCTGCCGGCCTGGCTGCGCCCCGTCGTCGGAAACATCGATGACGCGCCGATGCCCGACTGGGTGCTGCACGCCACCCAGCGGCCGCCGGACCACGCGCGGCCCAGCGCGGTGCTGATGCTGCTCGGCGAGGGCGCCACCGGACCGGACCTGCTGCTGACCGCCCGGGCCGCCACGTTGCGCTCCCATCCGGGCCAGCCCGCGTTCCCCGGCGGCGCGATCGACCCCGGCGAGGACGCGGTCGGCGCTGCCCTGCGCGAGGCCCGCGAGGAGACCGGGCTGGAGCCGAACTCCGTCATTCCCGCCGCCGTGTTGCCCCGGCTCTACCTCGCCCCGTCCGGCTACGTGGTGCGGCCGGTGCTGGGCTACTGGAGCGATCCCGGGCCGGTGCATGCGGTCGACCCGGCGGAGACTGCCACCGTCGCCCGCGTGCCCGTCTCCGTGCTGGCCGACCCGGCCAACCGCGGCACCGTCACGCTCTCCAACGGCATGCGCTCGCCGGCCTTCGAGGTCGCTGGGCTCGTCGTGTGGGGATTCACCGCGGGCCTGGTGGACCTGCTCCTGACCTGGGGCGGATGGTCCGTGCCGTGGGACGACGGCCGGGCCATGACGGTGGCCCGCCCGTGAACCTCACCGATGTGCTGTTGATGTTCCTGCTCGCCGCGGCGGCCCTCTCCGGCTATCGGAACGGTCTGATCACCGCGATGCTCACCCTGGTCGGCGCAGCGGGTGGGGCACTGCTGGGGATCTGGGTCGCACCGCTGCTGGCCGACCAGGTCGCCGACGCCGCCGCTCGCACGGCGATCGGCATCGCGTTGATCGTCGCCGGGGTGGGCACCGGGGAACTGGTGGGTCGATGGCTCGGTTCGCTGATCACCCGCCGCATCACGTGGCGCCCGGCCGTCGCCGTCGATCACGGCCTCGGCCTGGTCGGTCACACCATCGGGGTGCTGCTCGCCGCGTGGCTGGTCGCCGTGCCGCTGGCCGCGGCCCCCATCCCGTGGCTGTCCTCCCAGATCCGTTCGTCATCCGTGCTGGCCGGAGTGAACACCGCGATGCCGGACTCGGCGCTGTCGGTGTCCCGGAAGATCCGGGAGGTCTTCGTCGGATCCGGCTTCCCGCAGATCCTCGCTCCGTTGTCGCCGGCGCCGGACACGCCGGTCGCGCCGCCGGACGGGTCGCTGACCGCCAGCAGCCCGATCGTGGCGACCGAGCAGTCGATCCTGAAGATTCGATCGATGGCCCCCTCGTGTTCGCGTTCCATGGAGGGGTCCGGGTTCGTCGCCGCGCCCGGTGTCATCGTCACGAACGCACACGTCGTGGCCGGCGCGTCCTCGGTGCGCGTGCAGGTGTCCGGGGATCTGCGCGAGGCGGTCGTGGTGCACTACGACCCGGATGTGGACCTCGCGGTGCTCCGGGTGGCCGACCTCGGGTTGCCGGCGCTGGACTTCGCCGACCTGCCCGCCACGTCCGGGGACAGCGCCGCCGTGGTCGGTTATCCGCTGGACGGCCCGTTCACCGTCTCACCCGCGCGGATCCGCGGCCAGGTGCCGCTGCGCGGGCCGAACATCTACGGTAACCGCACCGTTGTGCGCGAGGTCTACACCCTGCGCGGCACGGTGCGCCCGGGGAATTCCGGGGGGCCGCTGCTGGCGCCGGACGGCAGCGTGCTGGGGGTGATCTTCGGTGCCGCAATCGACAATCCGAACGTGGGATTCGCCCTGACGGCGACCGAGGTGCAGCCGATCATCGCGCAGGGGACGCAGGAGCGGGTGCCGGTCGACACTGGATCCTGCACGAGCTAGGGCCGCGCGGCGCGGTGGGCGCGCTATATCGATGACGCCGACACCGGTGTCCGCCACAGCGTCTGGACTTGCCCGGTAGCAGCGGGCACGTCCAGATCGCCCGCACCAGCCGCAACGCGGTGGCCCAACCGGCCGCGGGTGTGTGGCCATGGCCGGTGGTGTGATTAGCGGAGGGGTTTGCCGAGCGTGGCGGCGGCGTCGCGTACCGCGGCGTGGTCGGTGGTGAGCGGCACGGTGGCGACGCACATGTGCACGAGCGGCTGGCCGGGCTGGTACCACAGGGCGATCACGGTCCGGTGCGGCCGGTGGAACGACCACCACCTCACTCCCGCCCATCGGCGGCTGCCGGTCCGGTCGCGTTCGTCGAAGACGAGGGCCGCCCAGGTTTGGGTGACCGCCCGGTTGCGTTCCACCACCTGGGTGGGGCGCAGTCCCCTGTCCAGCAGCGTCTGCGCGTCGTCCAGGTCCAGGATCGGGGTGGTTTCGTCGATGCGGAACGTCGACGGGGCCCGCCTGGCGTCGGGCTGGCGCGGGTGGGTGAACCTCGCGTCCGACCAGCCGGCGAGGTCGGCGAACGTTTCCCCGACGGTCGCTTCGGGGGCGGTGGCGAAATACCAGGTCTGGAACCGGCTGGGGTCGTCGAGACGACCGTGACCTTGCGGCCGATACAGAGACATGGGGTGGCCGGGCTGCGCCTCGCGCCCCGTACGCGGTTCCCGATGTGATCGGGAGTCGGTAACCTGACCCACATTGTGCTTGATATAGATATTTGTGCCATGCATAATTGTCGTATGAGGGTGCAGCTGACCCAGTCCGCCCGTCGCCGGAAGGTCGGTGTCGCCCGAGTCCTGGAAGCCATGACGGATGCGGGCGAGCCAACGGTGATCCCGGCAACCGCCGACTACGACGAGCGTCTGCTCTTCATCGGGCGCGACCACACCGGCCTTGAACTCGAAATCCTCGCGATCGAACAGCCCGATCGTCTACTCGTCATCCACGTCATGCCGACCGAATGGAGAAACCGATGACCCGCAAGTACACCCACGAGCCCGGGCCCGACATCGACCTCGCCACCGAGGATGTACGCGACTCCCGCGGACGACGCGTCACCCAGGCGTATGTCGAGGGCGCTGTTGCCGACGCGCATCGACAGGTGCGGGGCCGGCCATCGCTGACCGCGCCCGGCCGGCGATCCCCGCAGATCGCGTTCCGCGTGCCAGCCGAATTGCAGGCAGACGCCGAGAAGCTCGCTGCGCAGCGAGGCACCACCGTTTCCCAACTCGCTCGCGATGCCCTCGAGACCTACCTCGCGGCGGCCCACTGATCGATCCCCGACTGGTGCACGCATACAGAATTTTTGTTCGTTCGCCTGAGGTTCGATGGCAGCATTGCGCGGGCGTGCCGGAACGACTACGGGCTCGCAATTGCGGCACGACGCGGAGACTGGCCGGCTGCCGGTTACGCGTAGTGCAGCAGAAGGTCAGGGATGGTGACCAGTGTGAAGCCTGCGAGGCCGCCGGGAACGATGAGCCAGGACCAGATCAAGCTGTGGCGATGCCGGATCAGCATGATGACGATCCAGCGCAGGGTGCCCACGGCGCCGATGATCAGCACGGGGCCGGGGTACTTCATGACGCATGCGAGTGCAGCGAACGGCTCTGGCATCTCGATGTACGGGATACCGATAGCGGTATTCGTTGCGTCGCCGAGCAGGAGCCACCTCGAGCGTATTCCGCGCCGTGTGCATCGGCTGGCCCGCCGCCGCGCTGTTTCACCCGGAACCAGTCAACGATCCCCTGCGGTCATGGTCGTCCCCTTACGTGGCGCAGGGACGCGGGCTGATCGTCGATCGGTCGCGGCGAGCCACTCCATCCGGCAGGGCCTGGTTCGGACTGGGTTACCGCATGCGACTGATCTTCGACTGGTAGACAGATCACCATGACGGACCGTGCGGCTTCTGCAGCAGCCGTGGCCGCACTGAGCGCCGCGGTCGGGGAGCACCTGGAGCACCTACAGCCGTTGCGCGGCGGCTTTCGCGCAGTCGTGGAACGGGTCAGGATGCCCAGCGGTGCGTCCGCGGTTATCAAGGAGTTCCACCAGCCGTGCGAGGAATGGGCTCGCGAAGTGGCCGCCTTGCAAATCCTGCCACCGACGGTGCCCGCTCCACGTCTGCTCGCCGCCGCGACCGATCCTCCGTCCCTGCTCATGTCCGATCTGGGCAGCGGCTCGTGCGTCGCCGATGCGCTGCTCGGCAACGACCCGGACGCCGCACGCCTCGCGGTTCTGCAGTGGGCAGACGCTCTGGCCAGGCTGCACTCGGCTACCGTAGGACATGCCGAGCAATTCGCCGACGCCCTCGCTCAGCGAGGCCCGACTGTCCAATCGGCGAGAATGCCAGCGCTGTTGGACACCGCCGCGAGGGATCTACACCAGCTGGCCGAACTGATTGAAGCGCCCGTACCTGCGGGGGCGTTGGACCGGCTACGCGAGCTGCTGCCAGCGAGCGCCGCCGCGTCGGCGTTGAGCCCTGCCGATGCCTGCCCGGACAACAACGTCACCACCCCCTCCGGGCTGGCGCTCCTGGACTTTGAAGGCGGCGAGTATCGCCACGTTGCCTGGGACGTCGCCTACCTGGTCGTTCCCTGGCCCTCCTGCTGGTGTTCCTGGCGTCTGCCAGACGATCTGACTGCCACCACGCTCGACCGGTATCGCGGCGCGGTGGATCTGCCGTATATCGGCACGGGCGACTTCGATGACGCCGTGATCCGTGCCGCCATTGGTTGGGCTCTACTCTCGACATCCTGGTTCTCGACGAACGCGCTCGGTGACGACCCGGCGCCGAGCGATCCGCGCATCGTGGCTCCGCCTCGGCGGGCCATGATCCTGCACCGCCTAGCCCGCGCTGCCGACGGTCATCTGGTCGAACCCGCACTCTCCGAGTTCGCGGCGAACCTGCGCAGCGCGTTCATCCGCCGTTGGGGCCATGTACCGCTGGGATACGCACCGGCCTTCGAGGTCGGCGTGAACCGGTAGCAGCGCAGCCACGGGCTCAACTACTGATCGCGTCTGGCCATCCGTTGCGCGTCGTCGTGGCCCGGATCGTGCCCCACAGCACCGACAACGCAGCGGGTGACCGGGACAGCAGACCCGATCGCTCAACACAACCATGTCGTCGGGTGTGGTCGGTCCACGTCGCCATGAGGGGCCGGCGCCCGTCGCAACGACAGAACTACGTCCCCCTGGCACAGCGACTAGTCGGCGCGGTGCTTGGGCTTGCCCGTCGAGGACGGTGCAGCGGAGTCGGCAACGGCCTTCTTCAATGACGCAGCCGTCTGCTGCGCCTCGGAGATCGTCTTCTCCGGCTTCTTGATCTTCTTCATCTTGCGCACGCCGAGCAGTACCAGCAGGATCGCGGCGAGCAACATGGCCCCGAAGACGATGGTGAACGCGGCCCAGCGCGGTAACCAGATATTGAGGATCTCGCCGACCATCAGCCAGAAGAACCACAGGGAGAACAGCGCGATCGCGGCGGCCGCGGCGAAGAAGATGCTGCCGCGCAGCGCCTGCTTCATGGAGGCCTTGAGCTCGAGTTTCGCGAGTTCGATCTCGCCGCGAACGAGGGTGGAGATGTGTGTCGCCGCCTGTTTGACCAGGGTGCCCATCGAGGCGTCCGGGTCCACCGGCTCCTCCGGAACCAGCGGGATCGAGGCCGGCCCGGTCGGCGGACGCGAGTAGTCGGTCGGCGGGTGGGCCGCACTCGAAGGTGCCACGTCGGTCTCCTGTCTGTCCGTCCGGAAGGTCGTCGGTCGGCGGCCCGCCACGCTCAGCGGCGGACGTGTCTCATCGTGCCACGGTAGCCGCCTCGCGCGTCACACGACACCGGTGGCGATCCGCGGATGCTGCCGCGGATCGAGCCAGCGCATGATCTTCACCAGCGCCGACCGTGGTATCGCCACGCAGCCCGCGGTGGGCCGTCCGTCCGTGATGTGCAGGAAGAATGCGCTGCCGGCACCCTTGGTCACCGGGAACCGGTTGTAGTCCATCACCACGGCGTAGTCGTAGTACGGGCGGATGGAATTGAGGTGTTCGGACACCGAGGTGTTGAACGGGCACGTGCGGGAGGCGCACGTCTGCCAGGTGTTGTAGCTGGGCGCATGGACGTCGGAGACCCACCAGTCCTCGGGGGTGGTCCTGCGGTAGGGCAGGCCGCTTCCCGGGTCGGCCAGCGCACCGAACGCCTCGGTCAGGGTGAAGGTGCCCTCGGGTGTGCGGGACACGGATTCGCTCGCGCGGCCGATCCCCATGCTGCCGACCCACGCCGTCGTCGGCCCGAACTTGACCGACCACGAGCCGGACGCGGTCTTCTGCCACGCAGTCAGCTTGGCAGTCGTCGCGGTCGGGGAGGCCGCGACGACGCTGATGATCTGTCGGGCATTGCCCAAGCTGACGGAGATGCCGAAGTCCGGCGCCGGTGGGCTGCTCGGAGCGGTGGTGGCCGGCCGGGTGCTGCGTGTGCTCGTTGTCGCAGGTGTCCGAGTGGTGCTTGGTGCGCGGGTCCTGGTCGTCGGGGTTGCGGGGGCCCCGCGGGCAGTGGCGGATGCGCGGCTGGCCGCCTGGGCCCTGGTGGACGACGATGCGCGGGTCGTGGGCGCAGTGGCGGCTGCCTGGGTGCGGTCCGTGCGCTCGCGCGTTGTGCTCTGCGGGGTCCTCGTCGTCGGGTCGGTGCTGACCGTGGTGGTGGGCTCGGCGCTGCCGGTGGAGCCGGCCGGTCCGGCCGTGGTCGACGTCTCGACCGTCGATGGGGCGCCCGCGCTGTCGGCGGGATCGGTCACCCGCAGCCGGGGGACCGTCACCGTCGGTCTCGGCCCGGCGTTCGGGGATGACGAGGATCCGGGTGCCGTGGTCCGCCCGGCAGACGCTGCGTCGGGTTCGCTCCGGGGGCCGGTCGCGGCGCACGCCGCGGCGGCCACCGCGAGGACCAGTGCGATGACGGATGCTCGGGCGATGCGGACGGCGCGGCGCTGGCAGAGCATGACGTTCACGGTAGCGACTAGCGTGGGCCGCGTGCCGGAAAGGAAACCGCTGACGATGCCGTCGAACACCGCGGACGTGCCGCGCCCATGGCCGGATTTGGACCGGCTCGACGGCGTGCCGGAGGCGGTCGAGGCGGCGCGCGAGGCGATCGCAAGGGTTCGCCGACTCCCGGCGCACCGTCGTGGGTGGCCGACCACCTCGGCCGCGGCGGCGGTGCGAGCGGCGCGGGCCTCGGCGATGCTGGACGGCGGATCCGCCGTCATCGGCACAGCGTCGGATGCGTCCCCGCAGGCCGAGTCCGCCGGTATGACGCCGAGCGCCGGATTCGGAAACGGCTGCTCGGACGGGAGACCCG
Source organism: uncultured Actinomycetes bacterium (assembly GCA_964539345.1). Classification (GTDB taxonomy): domain Bacteria; phylum Actinomycetota; class Actinomycetes; order Mycobacteriales; family Nakamurellaceae; genus Nakamurella. Next base: position 21,147 of record CAZIIX010000009.1, read on the forward strand.
GCGACGCCTGGCCCGAGGGGACGGTCGATGATCCGATCCTCGCCGGTGCCCTGCGCGCCTGCGCGGCGGTCGGCGAGTTGGCCGACGTCTGGCGGCGCGCCCCGCTCCAGGCGCTGGCGCGACTGCACACGCTGGCCGCGGCCGATCTCACCGGCGCCGACGACCTCGGACGTCCCCGGCCGGACCCGGCGGCGAGTGCGCGATTGGCCTCCCTGGCGGACGTCGTCGCGCACGCGCCATGGTCCGGTCCGGTGCTGGCCGCGGTGGTCCACGGTGAGTTACTGGCTGTTCACCCGTTCGGGGTGGCTGACGGGGTTGTCGCACGCGCCGCTGCCCGGCTCGCCATGGTGTCGAGCGGCGTTGATCCGCACGCGTTAACGGTGCCCGAGGTCGGCCACCTACGCCGCGAGCAGGAGTACCGCAGTACGAGTGCGGCGTACGCGTCGGGACGGCCCGAGGCGGTGGCGGCGTGGATCGTGCACGTCTGCGACGCGATGCAGCGCGGCGCCCGCGAAGCGGCGTCGATCGCGCGAGCGGCCGGGCAGGGTTAGCGGGCCGGCAGCGCAGGCAGCGGGGCAGGGATGGCCGGCCGACATGCGGGCGGCCGGGCCGGAGGTGACGCACAGGAAGACGGCGCCCCGGTGAACGGAGCGCCGTCTGACGTGGGCTGACCGGTTACCAATGCTGCACCGTTAATTCGTCGGTTTACGCGCGATACGCGAGTCTCGCGATCACCCTGGCGACGTCCCTACGCGGTTGGAGCGGTGAGTGGGTGCCTGGCGTCCACGTGGGATCCTCGGCACCGGGGTGGCGGATACTTCTCTTCCGTACCTGCCCTGACCGGTACTGGGGGTCCGTGCCCACAGTGTTACCCGAAAAGGCCTGGGAGGGCAAGGGTTTCCCCGGGCTTCACTCTCCTAACCGATACAGACGCAATCCGGCCGCCCGGGCGTTGTCCGGATACTTCCAAAACGCCTGGATGTAACGTTGTGTTATTACGTGACGTAACCGTATAGTCGGCGCTAGAGTGACGTGGTCGGTTTCCACCCCCCGGAGACCGGCCCTGGTTCGACTCAACCCCCCGGAGCCGAACCCCGCGACCCCCGCCTACCCCCCTGGCGGGGGTCGCACCTCTTGGTGGACATGTCTGCGCGCCGCGTCCGGTTGTGCTCCTGTCCGATTTCCGTCCACATTCGTCGTGCTGCCGCCCGCGGCAGCGGCGGCGTGACGTCCACTGGCATCGACGGTTGACCAGCGATGACGAGGGGCGGGGGACGAACAGATGGACCATCCACCGGTCGTCGTCACCGATGATGCCCGGCTGCTCGCCGACATCCAGCGGATCTCGGCCGCCGCCGGCGTTCCGATCAGCCACCAGGACACGGTCGATGCCGTCGGCGCGGCCGCCGCCTGGAAGCGCGCACCGATGGTGCTGCTGGACGTCGCGCTGGCCGCGGTCGCGGCCGACCGGCTGCCGCGGCGCGATGCGGTCACCGTCATCGCGTCCGCGGAGCCGGACACCGCGCAATGGGCCGCCTGCGTGGCCGTCGGCGCGCGCCGTGTCGTGACGCTGGGCCGGGATGACGAGGCGATCCTGGGCATGCTCGTCGATGCGGCCGACAGCGGTGCGAGCCAGTCGGGGCATGGCCGGCTCGTCGCGGTCGTCGGGGCGGTGGGTGGCGCGGGAGCCACCGTGCTGTCCGTCGCGACCGCGCTGGCGGCGACGCGTGCCGACCGCCAGACCGTCGTGGTCGACACCGATGCCGATGCCGCCGGACTGGAGGTCGCGGCCGGCATCGAGTCCACCCGGGGCGCACGCTGGGGCGACATCTCCGCGCCGGGAGGCCGACTGTCGGCCGAGTCGCTGCACACCGCGCTGCCTCGCGTCGCGGCCGCCGGTGGCGATCTGCGCGCACTGAGTTTCGGCCGGGGCGGGCCGGCCGATCTGGACGCGCGGCTCGTCGCGACGGTGCTCGATGCCGTCACCCGGGCCGGTGGGGTCGGCGTCGTGGATGTAGCACGGTCTGCCGCCGCGGTCGCCGATCAGGTGGTGGGCCGAGCGGACCTGACGGTGCTGGTGAGCCCCGCCGAGGTGCGCGGCTGTTACGGCGCCGCGCGGGTCGCCGCCAGGCTGGGAGGACTGGGCTCGCAGCTCGGGCTGGTGGTGCGCGGCCCCTCGCCCGGCGGGCTCGGGGCGGACGATATCGCCGATGCGCTCGAGCTGCCGTTGATCGCGGCGATGCGGCCCGAACCGGGGCTGGAGCGGCGCGTCGACCGCGGTGACGTGCCCGGTCGGCAACCGCGTTCGCCGTTGGCGCGCGCCGCCGGCGCCGTTCTACGCACCGCGGGGGTGGTGTGATGGCGCCGCACGGATCGGCTGCGCCGTCGCCCGGCGGCGCGTCGTCGATGGTCGCGTTGGAGCCCGAGTTCGTCCGGCGCGTCCAACGCCGGCTGGCCACCGAGCGCCTCGTGCCGAACGCGGAGGATCTCGCGCGGGTGGTGCGGGCCGAATCGGCGGGCGTGCTCGACGAGGTGGAGGTGCTCGGCCTGATCCGACGGCTGGAGCAGGAACTCGCCGGATGCGGCCCATTGGAGGGCATCCTCGCTGACCCGGCGACCACCGACGTGGTGGTCAATGGTCCCGATGATGTGCGGGTGGACCGCGGGCGTGGCTGGGAACCGGCCGGTATCACGTTCCCGGACGAAGCCGCTGTGCAGCGCCTGGCGCGCCGATTGGCCGTCACGGCCGGGCGGCGCCTGGACGATGCGCACCCGTTCGTCGACGGTCTGTTGCCCGGCGGTGTCCGCCTGCATGCGCTGCTCCCTCCGCTCGTCCCGGACGGAGCGTGCCTGTCGCTGCGCGTGCTGCGGCCGGCGCGGCACAGCCTGGCGGCGCTGCGCGACCTCGGCGCGTTGCCCGGGCACAGCCACGCGGTGGTGCAGGCCGTGCTGGGTGCCCGGCTCGCCGTGGCGGTCAGCGGCGCCACCGGCAGCGGCAAGACGACGCTGCTCGCCGCACTGCTCGGCGAGGTCGGCACCGACGAACGGATCGTCACGGTGGAGGATGTCGAGGAGCTGCGGCCGGCCCATCCGCATGTGGTCCGGCTGGTGGCGCGCCCGGCCAACGTCGAGGGGGCGGGCGCGATCGGGCTGCGGGAACTGGTGCGGCAGGCGCTGCGCATGCGGCCGGACAGACTGGTGCTCGGCGAAGTGCGCGGCGCCGAGGTGGTCGACGTCATCGCTGCGCTGAACACCGGGCACGACGGCGGAGCCGTGACGGTCCACGCGCACGCCGCCGCCGACGTCCCGGCACGACTGGCCGCGCTCGCGTCGTACGGCGGGATGAGCCAGGACGCGGTGGGACAGCAGCTTGCCGGGGCGATCCAGGTCGTGATGCACCTGCGCCGCGCCGGCAACCAGCGCATGGTCGCGGAGATCGCGGTCGTTGCCCGCGACGGACCGGCAGGGGTGCGCGTGGTGCCGGCGTTCGTGGCGGGCGAGCGCCGAGAGCCGGGAGCCGCGCTGCTGGCGGACCTGGTGCGCGAGCGCGGGCTGGATCCGCCGTGGTGACCGGACACGTCGGAACGATCGGAACCACCGGCGTCGCGGCGGCACTCCTGCTGGCGATCGCAACCGCCGCGTGGCCGCGCGCCACCGGCCTCCGGCGCGCCCGCGCTCGGTCGTTCGGCCGCCGCGGCGGCCGTCGGCCAGCCTCACACCGGCTGCTGGAACGCTGCTGGTGGTTCGCCCGTCCGGCTGCCGGGGCCGGCACGGACCTGAGCACGCACGGGCCCCGGGGAGGCCGCCGCGGCGCGGTACGGC